>CANGMW010000005.1 GCA_947454695.1 Comamonadaceae bacterium
CAGCTGTCGCTCAGGCCGCTGTGGTTCATGCGCGCCGGTGCGAAGGCGCTGTAGTTGGTGTGGCAGCTGTCGCAGTTGGCCGAGCCCGTGGTGGGGATGTGCGTGCTCGGCTTGGCCAGGCCCACCGGGCTGGATCCGGCGTGGCAGGTCGCACAGTTGCCCGCGGCCGTCACTTCGTGCACATACTGCGCGGCCGTCCACGTCACCGTGGAGCGGTGGCACGTGTCGCACTGCGCACTCGTCACCACGTGCTTGACCGTCTTGGCCAACGCGTTCGCATACACATAACTGCCGTTGTGACACGTCGAACACTGGGTTGCGGTGCCAGCGTGATTCATGACAGCCGCGGTGAAGGCGGTGTAGTTCTGGTGACAGCTGTCGCACTGTGCCGTGGTCGGGATGTGGTTGGTCGGTTTGGACAAGGCCCCGCGAACCGTGCCGTTGTGGCAGCTGGCGCAGTTATTGACAGCACTGGGTGAATGCAGGTAACCCGTGACGCTCACCCAAGTGCTGGTGGAAGTGTGGCAACCACTGCCCAGGCAATTGTTGCTGGTACTCACGTGGGTTGGCGGCTTGGCCTGTGCATTCACATTGAGGTAGCTGCCGTTGTGACATGAAGCACATTGCGACTGGTCAATCAGCGCATGGTTCATGGTGGCCGGGGTGAAGCTCGTCCCCGTGGCATGGCAGCTGCTGCACTGAACACTGCCAGACGGAATGTGACTGGCCGATTTTCCCCGCGCCTGGGTGCCGTTGTGGCAGGTGGCACAGTCTGTCAACCCCGCGTGACTGAAATTGCTGGCCGGCTTCCAGGCGGTGGTCAGGTGACAGGTGTCGCAACTGGCTGAGGTGGGAATGTGCGTGTTCGGTTTGCCCGCGCCCGCACTGAATGTCCCCGTGTGGCAAGTGGCGCACAGGCCGGTGGTGCCCGCATGGGACATGCTGGCCGGGGAGAAAGTAGAGAAATTTTTATGGCAGGTGTCGCATTGCGCTGCGGTCGGCACGTGTTGCGCCGACTTGCCTAAGGCCAACGTGCCGTTGTGACAGGTACTGCAGTTGCCACTGGCCGCTGAATCATGCGAATACGTTGGTTTGGCCCAAGAAGCTGTGGACCAGTGACAGTTATCGCAACTGGCGGTGGTCGGCACGTGGTTGGCGGATTTACCAACGGCCACACTGTAGACACCGGAGTGGCAAGTCGCACAAGCCCCTGCTGTGCCCACGTGCGACATGCTGGCGGGCACAAACGAGCCGAAGTTTTTATGGCAGGTGTCGCATTGCGCTGAAGTGGGGATGTGTTTGGACGTCTTACCAAGTCCCACAGTGCCGTTGTGGCAGTTACTGCAATTGCCCGTAGCACCCGCATCATGGGAATACGTTGGCTTGGCCCACGACAAAGTCGACAAATGGCAGGTGTCGCAGCTGGCCGTCGTGGCCACGTGGGTCAACGGCTTGCCCAAGGCATTGACGTAGTTGTAGGCGCCGCTGTGGCAAGTCGAACACTGAGCAGCCAAACCCGTGTGGTTCATGCTGGCAGGTTTGAAGCCTGCGAAATTGGTGTGGCAGCTGTCGCACTGCGTGCTGGTCGGAATATGTGTCGTGGGTTTACCCAACGCATTCACACCGTTGTGGCAGGTGTTGCAGGTGCCGGCGGCACCCGCACTGTGCGTGTAAGTCACGGTCGCCCAAGAGGTGGTGGACTTGTGGCAGGTGTCACATTGCGCCGTGGTACTCACATGCGTGACGGGCTTGATTTGCGCATTTTGTGCCAGGTAAGCGCCACTGTGGCAGCTCGAGCAGTTATTAACAAAACCCGCGTGACTCATCGAGGCCGGCTTCCAACTGGTATAGCCACCTTGGTGGCAGGTGTCACAAGTCGCCGTGGTGGGAATATGGTTGGCCGACTGGCCCAGTGCGTTGACGTAGTTGTAGGAGCCGTTGTGACAGGTCGAGCACTGACCGGTCAAGCCGGTGTGGTTCATGCTCGCAGGCCTAAACCCTGTGAAGCTGGTGTGGCAACTGTCGCATTGCGCGTTGGTCGGAATGTGGTTAGTTGGCTTACCCAGCGCGTTGCGCCCGTTGTGGCAGGTCGTGCACTGACCCGCCACCGAGACGGTGTGCGTGAAACTGCCCGTCGCCCAGGTGCTGGTTGATTTGTGGCAGGTATCGCACTGGGCGGTGGTCGCAATGTGCGTGGGCGTTTTGGATTGGGCATTGACCGCCAAAAAGCCGCCGCTGTGGCAGGTTGAACATTTGCCCACCACCGCGGCATCATGGTTCATGCGTGCACCCACCCAGGTGGTAAAGCCAGCGGTATGGCACGTCACGCAATTGGCCGTAGTCGGTACGTGGCCCGTGCGCTTGCCCAAGGCATTGACCTGGGTGTAAGCGCCGCTGTGGCAGGTGTCGCAGGTTTTGTCGCTCACGCTGGCGTGGCTCATCAACGCGGGCTTGAAGGCGCTGTAGTTTATGTGACAGTCATCGCACAAGGTACCGGAGATGGGGATGTGCGAGGTGGACCGTGACGGCGCCTTCACCGTTCTGCCGTCATGGCAGGTCACACAGCTTCCAACCGTGACACCCGTGTGGTCCCACGTCGGTTTAGCCCAGGTGGTGGTGGACGCGTGACAACCACTGCTGCCGCAGTCCTGGGTCGCGGGCGTCATGTGGCTGATGGACTTGGCCTGCGCATTCACAGCGGTATAGGAGCCGCCGTGACAGCTGGCACATGCCACCGAGGACACCGCGCTATGGTTCATCGTGGCCGGGGCAAAGGTGGCGGCAGTCTGGGCGTGGCAAGCATCACACTGAACACCGCCATCGGGAATGTGGCTGGCGGGTTTGGCCAGGGCATTCACAAACTTAAAGTTGCCGTTGTGACAGGTCAAACACTGCCCCACCGTGCTGGTGGAGTGGAACATCTGCGCCGGACGGAACGCCACCGTGTTGGTATGGCAATCGGAACACTGACCGGTGGTGGGAATGTGGCTGCCCACAGGTTTTCCCACAGTGCCCGAAATAGCGCCGCTGTGACAGGTGGCGCAATCGGTGCTGGATGGACCATGCACATAGTTGACGTTGGTCGACCAGGACGTCGTCGATTGGTGACAGGTGTTGCAGGTCTGATTGCCCGGATTGTGTGTGCCGCCAGACGCTTTGGTCTGGGCATTGACCGACGTGTAGCTGCCACTGTGACAGGTCGAGCACAGCGGTGTGGTGAGCGCTGCGTGGCTCATCTTGGCCGGCGCGAAAGCCACATAGTTTTTATGGCAGTTGTCACACGCCCCGTTGTCCGGAATATGGGTGACCGGCTTGGTGGTGGCGCTGGGCGAGCCTCCGCCGTGGCAACTGCTTGCACAGGTTCCCGCTGTCACGCCCTGATGTGAAAAACCACTGGCGGGAACCCAGGCGTTGGTAACGTGACACGTGTCGCAACTCAGGCTGGTTGTGATGTGGGAGCCCGATTTCCCGCGCGCGTTCTGCGCCGCATGGGCACCGTCATGGCAACTCACACACGGGATGCCGACGAGCGTGTTGTGAATCACCCGGCTGCCCACAAAGCTCCCATAGTTGCTGTGGCACGCGTCGCACTGCATGGCGGCAATCGGCAGGTGCGTGTCCGGCATTTTTTTGGCACTGCCCGGCGCGCCCGTGGCATGGCAACTCAAGCAATTGCCCGGCGCATTCAACGGGTGTGCAAAATTGACGCCACCGACCCAAGTCGTGGTGGACGTGTGACAGTCACTGCACTGGTTGGCCGTGGGAATGTGGGTGGCCACCGGCTTGGACGATGCTTTAGGGAAGGTGCCGCTGTGGCAGGTTGAACAGGCGCTCAGGCCCGTGTGATCCATTCGCGCAGGAGCGAACGCCGTGAAATTGGTGTGGCAGCTGTCACAGGCACCGGTGACCGGAATATGGGCCGCGTTTTTGCCGGTGGCTTTGCTGCCGTTGTGGCAATTGACACACGAGCCGGGAATGACATTGGCGTGCGAATTAGCGGCCGGCAACCAGGCGCTGGTGCTGTGGCATGAATCGCAGGAGGCGTTGGTGTTGACGTGGGTGAGCGGTTTGGAAAAAGCGCCCGCCGCGGCATAGGCGCCGCTGTGGCAGCTGGAACACTGTCCCGCCATTTGTGCAGTGTGTCGGAAGGTCGTTGGCGTCCAGGCCGTCGTGCGGTGGCACGACTCGCAGGCCGCCTGCGTGGGGATGTGCACGATGGGCTTGCCCGTGGCGCGACCGCCCGGACGGTGACAGCTGGCACAGTCGCGCGGGGTGCCTTTGAATAATCCTTGTGTATGGCAGGACTCACAGTTCACCGAGATGTGCGAGCCCACCAACATAAAGCCCGTCGTGGCATGGTTAAACGGTAAACCCGGCGCGTTGCCCTCAGTTTGCGCGTGGGCCAACACCGACACCAGCAGCAGGCCCACGGCCAGGAACAGCCGCCAGGCTATTGCCAGCCGTGTCAGGCCAGGGAAAGCGTTGAACCTGTTCATCGCCGCAGACTCCGCCAACTGCTGGTCACATGGCATTGCGCGCAGTTCTGCCCAAAACTGCCGGCGTGGACATCTTCTTTTTGATGGCAGCTGCCACACAGGCGGCTGGTCTTGAGCATCTGGCCTGTTTTACTGGGCTTGTGGCATTCCTCGCAAAGCACTTTTTTGTGCCCGCCATCCAAAGCGAACTTGGTGGTGCTGTGGTCAAAATCCCAGGACTTCCAGCTGGTGGTGACGTGACAGTTCTCACAGTTCGCACCAAAACCAGCTTTGTGCTTGTCATCTTTTTTATGGCAACCCAGGCAAGTCATGGGCGCATCGCGGAAAGCCGCTGTGACATGGCAGTTCTTGCACGCCACCAGGGCGTGGCTGCCGGTCAGCGGGTAGCGCGCCTTGTTGTGGTCAAACAGCGTGCCCTTCCATTGTTTTTCGTCGTGGCAGCTCTCACATTTAGGACCCAGCTGACCCAAGTGTTTGTCATCGCGTTTGTGGCAGCTGATGCACGTGGTGTCCCACTTGGTTTTCTTGAGCACGCCTTTTTCAGGCGTATGGCAGGCATCACATTTGACCGTTTGGTGGCGCCCTTTGAGCCGGTATTTGGTTTCTTTGTCATGGTCAAACTTACCCAGTGACCAGGACTTAGGTTCATGACAGCTGTCGCATTTCTCACCATAGCGGCCGCGGTGACCTTTGTCATCGTCTTGCTTTTTATGGCAACTCAGACAGGCCATATCCAATTTCAGCTTGCCCGCTTTATCACCACTGACCCCGCCCCTATGGCAGTTGTCGCACTTGGTCTCTTTGTGCTGATCACGCAACGCAAACTTGGTGGTGTCGTGGTCAAAATTGCTCAGCTTCCAGCCACGCTCGTTGTGGCAGGTTTCGCATTTGTCGCCCAAATCACCCCGATGCCCTTTTTCGTCATCGTCTTTTTTGTGGCAAGCAATGCACTTGCTGGGCCACTTGGTTTTGTAGAGGTCGCCTTTGTCGGGCTGATGGCAGGCACTGCACTTGACTTGGCGGTGCTTGCCCTTGAGCGCGTAGTGCGTGTCCTGATCGTGGTTGAAGATCGATTCTTTCCAGGACTTGTCGTTGTGGCAGCTTTCACATTTGCTGCCGTAACGGCCCTTGTGGCCTTTGTCGTCGTCTAGTTTTTTGTGACAGCCCACACAGGTCGTCGGCGTTTTTTGGTAGGTCTTGTCCTCATGGCAGCCACTGCACTTCACTTCCGCGTGCTTGCCGCCTTTCAAGGGAAACTTGGTTTTGGAATGGTCAAAAGTCGTGTCGGACCATTTCGTCTCGTTATGGCAAGACTCGCATTTCTTGCCCAGCTGTCCTTTGTGACCCTTCTCCTGGTCATCCTTTTTGTGGCAGTCATTGCACAACTTGGGCGTGTCGCGGAATTTCACTTTAGGCTGGTGGCAGCTCTCACACTTGGTCGCGGCTTCTTTGTGCGCGCCATTGAGTTTGAAGTCAGTCCGGCCGTGGTCAAACTTGGCTTTGTCGATGGGCGCGATATTGGCATCGCGCCCCTTGTGTTCGGTGTGGCAGGTTCGGCAGTTTGTGTCATTGAGCTTGCCGTGCAAGCGCGACTTGCTGCGAATGTCCGAGGCAATGTCTTTGTGGCAATCCTGGCACAAGCGTGCCTGAGCCCCTTTGTCAAAACGCTGATGACAGTTGGCGCAATCGTGCTCCCACTTCACGTGTGCGGTGATGACAGGGCCGGTGCTCAGCATTTTTTCCACCGTTTGGGCCGGGGCCTGCCCGCACAAGAACACCCCCAGCACCAGACACAGACACCCTGACCACAGGCTGCGGCACACACCGACGAAGAGCTGCCAAACCGCATGGGCTTCATGGTGGGGTGTCGCCGAATAAGGAGCACATGCCATTTCTACCGTTCCGACTCAATACATGTGGACCGCGACCACATGGACGATGCCGCAAAAAATCAGCAAGTACAGAAACGGAATGTGGATCAGGTGCCAAGCGGAAAAAAGTTTTTCCCAAACAGAGAACTGCGAGGCCCGCACCACCGATTCAATGTACGCATCAATCTGCGCTTGGGCCAGCTGCTGGCTGAGCAACAACTCGCTGGGATGCCCCGACCGACCCTTGAACTCTTGCTTCAAAAAGCGCTTGGCATCTGCGCCCACCGACTTCGCCAATTGCCGTCCGCGCCAGGCAATCGCCATGAAACGCCAAAGCCCTTGCGGGCTAAGGCCTACTGAGGTGAACGCTAAGTGTTGAAAATCGTGCAGTCGTTTTTCTATGGCGGGCTGTTGGTAGAAGACCGAATCCACCCGATCAGACGTGGCTTTGAGCTCAGCGGTCACGTCCGCCAGTGTCAATTGCCGGCCATACAAGCCTTGGTGAATGTGCCTATAGATGAACCGGCCCACTACACCGCTCAGACCGACCAGCAACATGGAATACAGGGCAAAGGCCCCGTTGACCGAGGCTGTCTTGAAGGTGGAGTGAAACAGAATCAGGATCGGCGAGGTGATACCGACAAACATGTGGTACTTGAACCAAGACTCCATGCCGCCCAAGCGGTCATGTGCAAAGAACCGTTTGCGCAGGGAATAAATCAGCAGCGTGGTCATCATCAAACCACCCACCAGACCCAAGTTGTAGCCAAACTCAGATCCGGCTTCGTAAAAGTCACCCCGGCGTACGAGCCATGCCAAAAAAATCATGGTTGCGCTCAGGCCACTGACAAAAGCCAGCAATACCCAACGCAACCAAGGTTTTGGGGGTTTGTTGATTTCAGAGGGCATTTTTTGACTCACCCCCAGTTCAAGAACACCTGCCGACAACTTCAATCCTTTTTCGACTTCAATCCACACCGCTTTAATCACCAAAACAACACCTGAAACTCATTGCGGAATTTGTACTTTTTGCATGATTTACATTCCAGCATGGATATTGCCTAAGCAAGCTTAAGGAAGAGTTAATAAAAGTAACAATTTGTGTTGAATCAATAAAATCGACTGCAAACTACAAGCCATGTCTGACCTGCCCTATTACCTCTTTCCAGCCCTGTTGGTCATCATTCCTTTGGTGCTGCATGTGCGGGCTAAACGTCAGGCTTCTGTAAGGCATCTTGCGGTTTTGAAAGAAGCACAGGAAGCTGGACTGATCGAGCCGCCTTCGCTGCACCCGGTGGTTGATTTGTCGATTTGCATGGGCTCGGGCGCTTGTGTGAAAAACTGCCCCGAACAGGCGCTAGGCATCATCAATGGCAAAGGCGTGCTGATCAACCCGACGCATTGCATCGGCCACGGGGCCTGCGCACCGGCCTGCCCGGTGGGTGCGATCAAGCTGGTGTTCGGCACCGAGCGGCGTGGCATGGAGATACCGCAGGTATCCCCGGACTTTGAAACCAACATCCCCGGCATCTTCATTGCCGGCGAGCTCGGTGGCATGGGCCTCATCCGCAACGCCACCCGACAAGGCGCGCAAGCTGTCAAAGCACTGGCCGGCCGGAAAACCACCAGCCAGGCCGATCTGGACCTCGTCATCATCGGTGCCGGACCGGCCGGCATTGCGGCCTCCCTGGCCGCCAAGGAAGCGGGCTTGCGCTATGTGACGCTGGAGCAAGAAGATTCACTGGGCGGCACCACCTACCACTACCCGCGCAACAAATTGGTCATGACCGCCCCGATGAACCTCCCCCTGGTGGGCGAGATCAAGGTGCGTGAAGTCAGCAAGGAAGAGCTGATGGACATCTGGACCTCCGTGCTGGATAAAGCCAAGCCCAACATCCGCTTCAGTGAACGCATGGAGGAGATCACACCCACGGGTGACACTTTCATGGTGCGATCAAGCCAAGCCAGCTACACCACAAAAAATATTCTGCTGGCCATCGGCCGACGTGGCACACCGCGCAAGTTGGGCGCACAGGGAGAAGAACAGCCCAAAGTGGTTTACCGCTTGATTGAAGCCAGTCAGTACCAGGGCAAAAAAGTGTTGGTCGTGGGTGGCGGCGACAGTGCGCTGGAGGCGGCTTTGGACATCAGCGAGGTAGCCGGTACCGAGGTCATCCTGAGCTACCGCGGCAAAGCATTTGACCGCGTCAAACCCAAGAACCGCATGCGACTGGCTCAGGCGCTAGACGAAGGCAAGATCGAACAGCGGCTGGAAAGCACCGTGCAGGAAATCAAACCGCACGCGGTGGTGTTAAACACCAACGAAGGTGTGCTGGAGCGGCCCAATGACGCCGTCATTGTGTGTGCCGGCGGTGAACTGCCTACACCGATGCTCAAAAAAATGGGTGTCCAAGTCGACACCCACTACGGCGCCTGAGTTCGCTGCCTCACCCCCACGGGGTGTACTTCACCACCAGCACGGTGCTCAAGCCGTACACCGCCATGCCGGCAGCCACCAGCGCAAAGATGGCCCATGCCGGGGCTTGCCAATAGGTCAGCAGCGCACCGCCCACGGCCACCACCACCAAGCGCAGGGTGCCGGCCATCACCGGCCCGACCGCCTTGCCCGCGCCCAGCGACGAGAAATACAAAGACAAGCCAAGCCCGAACAAGCCGTAGCTAGGGCCCGCCCACAGGAAGTAACTGCGGGCCGAGGCCAGCACCGCTTCATCCTGCGAATACAAACGCGTCCAGACATCGGGCGCCAGCGTCACCACCAGCCCCAGAACGCCCAAGACCACGGTGGCCACCGCTGCGGCGGTCCAAGCTGCGCGCCTTGCACGGGCGATGTTGCCCGCGCCCATGGCCATGCCCACCAAAGGCACCGAGGCCACACCCACCGCAAAGGCAATGGGCACCAGCAAAAACTCCAGGCGCGTGCCAATGCCGTAGCCCGCCAGGGCCTGGGTGCCGAACTCGGCGACCAAGCGGGTGAGCACCAGAATGGTCAGCACGGTTTGCAGCGGCGACAAACACGCCACCGCGCCCACGCGAAGAATGTCCAACAGCTGCTTGCGCTCCAGCGGCGTGTTGCGGATCGGCAGGCGCACCAGCGAGCGACCCGACGCCAGGTGGAACCACAGGTAAGCCGCGCCCAAGGCGTAGGCCAGCACACTGCCGGCCGCCACACCGCGCATACCGAGCGCTGGGAACGGCCCCCAGCCCAAGCCGAGGGCTCCGGCCAAGACGACTTGGGCGATAGAGACGAGGAACAAGGTAGCCGAAGGCACTTTCATGTTGCCGCTGCCACGGATCACCGAGGCCAGCGTGTTCACAATCCACACAAAGACCGAGCCCAGAAACGACACCTGGGCATAGGCCAAGGCCTGCGCCAGTGCTTCGCCCTTGCCGCCTAAGGCGGCCAGCAGCCAGCCGCCCAAACATTCCATCAACACCATGTACACCGTGCCTGCGGCCAGCGCAATCCACAACGCATGCACGGCCAGCGCACTGGCCCGTTCGGTGTGCCCCGCCCCCAGCGCCCGACTGACCGCCGACGACACCCCGCCGCCCATGGCACCGGCGGACAGCATCATCTGCAACATCACAAACGGGAACACCAAGGCCATCCCCGCCAAGGCGGGTGAACCCATGCTGCCCACATAGCTCGTCTCTGCAATCGCCGCCAGCGCAGAGGCCAGCATGGCGCCCATATTGGGTAGCGCAAAGCGCAAGAGCTTGGGCAGGATGGGGCCGACGAGGAGTGGCGAAGTGACTGGGGAAGTAGGCGGAGAAGTATCAGGCTGCGCGGAGGTGGGACGGGTCATGCGAATCCAATGGGGTGGTTGAGCGAAGCCTTGGAAAAAACAGTCGTGCTCGGCGGCAAGATCATTCTTGATTCCGACAGTAAGCCACGATGGCATTGGCGTGTCCGTGGCCCAGGCCGTGCTCGGCTTTGAGCCAGTTCACCACTTCCATGTGTTTTTTGTCGGCTTGTCCACGCACCAGGTCCAACCAATAAGCGATGGGCTGACCATATTTCTTCTCGATGGAGGGAAAGTATGAGGCAGGGCCTTTGATTTTTTCTGTCGCCATGGTGTCCTCCTGATGGTTGTGTGGGGAGGATTTTAGGAGGAGACGAATTCCTTGTACCAGCACGCCACCATCCATAAGTGAGGGAATGTCCTTGCACACCCTGGGTCGGTCGCAAAACACACTTCAACCGGGTACAAAAAACAAGAAAAAAGCCGCTGCAAGTAACTTGCAACGGCTTTTCAAAGAGTTGGCGGAGTGGACGGGACTCGAACCCGCGACCCCCGGCGTGACAGGCCGGTATTCTAACCAACTGAACTACCACTCCATTGCAGCGTTTCGTCGTCTGCTTGTGACAGACAGACCAAGTGCTGCAAAACTTGGCGACCCTACGGGGATTCGAACCCCGGTACTCACCGTGAAAGGGTGATGTCCTAGGCCTCTAGACGATAGGGTCAAAACCTGGACTGATTTCCATCCCGACACATTGTTGGTGGAGGTAAGCGGGATCGAACCGCTGACCTCTTGCATGCCATGCAAGCGCTCTCCCAGCTGAGCTATACCCCCATGCCTCATCGTTCCTCTTTGTCACAAAAGTCACGATTGCGTCGAGCCTTGCATTATAGACTGATTTTCAGGCCTGCCGAAGTCGGGCCAAAACTTTTTCGCGGGGCAGCAAGGCCAGCACCGCGTCCAACGACGGCGTTTGGGCCGTTCCCAGCACCAAAACACGCACCGGCATGGCCAGTTGCGGCATTTTCAAGCTGCTCTGCGTCAACACTTCTTTGATGGCGGCGGCAATGGCGGCCTTGTCCCAGGCGCAGGTTGAGAGCTTTTCCTGCAGGAGCTGCAGCGCGGGCTGAACCACAGCGCTCACATGCTGCGCGAGTTCTTCGGCCTTGGGTTGCACATCCGCGTAAAAAGCTTGCGCCCAATCGGCCAGCACCACCAGCGTGTCGCAGCGGTCTTTGAACAGGCCGCAGATCTGGGTGAGGCGATCATCGGCCACGATGCCGCGTTGCTGCAAAAAGCCGCCCACCAAAGGCGCGAGTACCTCATCGGCCATGGCCTTGAGGTGTTGGGCATTGACCCAGCGCAGCTTGGCTTCATCGAACTGCGCGGCGCTGCGACCGAGGTGGTCCAGATCGAACCATTGCAAAAATTGTTCACGGCTGAAGATCTCATCGTCACCGTGGCTCCAGCCCAGGCGTGCCAGGTAATTCACCATGGCGTCGGGCAGGTAGCCTTCGGTGCGGTATTGCGTCACCGGCTTGGCGCCGTTGCGCTTGCTCATTTTTTCGCCCTGCTCGTTGAGCACGGTGGGCAAGTGCGCGTAAACCGGGGGCTGTTTGCCCAGCGCTTGGAAAATGTTGATCTGGCGCGGCGTGTTGTTGACATGGTCGTCACCGCGGATCACGTGGGTGATGGCCATGTCGATGTCGTCCACCACCACGCAGAAGTTGTAGGTGGGCGTGCCGTCGGGGCGGGCAATGACCAGATCGTCCAGCTCGTCGTTGCTGATCTCGATGCGGCCTTTGACCTTGTCGTCCCACACAACCGAGCCGCCCTGCGGGTTCTTGAAGCGCAGCACCGGTTGCACACCCTCGGGCACGGGCGGCAACGTCTTGCCCATCTGCGGGCGCCAGGTGCCGTCGTAGCGGGGTTTTTCTTTGGCAGCCATCTGACGCTCGCGCAGGGCGTCGAGTGCTTCCATGCTCATGTAGCACGGGTAGACGTGGCCGGCGGCCTGCAATTCGGCCAGCACCGCTTTGTAGCGCTCCATGCGCTGCATTTGGTAGAACGGGCCTTCGTCGTAGGTGAGGCCCAGCCAGGACATGCCTTCGATGATGACGTCCACCGCGGCCTGGGTGGAGCGGTCCAGGTCGGTGTCTTCAATGCGCAGGATGAAGTCGCCGCCTTGCGCACGGGCAAACGCCCACGGGTAAAGCGCCGAGCGGATGTTGCCCAGATGGATAAAGCCTGTGGGCGAAGGCGCGAAGCGGGTGCGGATGCGTTGTGTCACGTGATTACTTCAAAGTGTCCAGGCCGCGCAAAAGGTCGGCCTTCATGTCGTCAAGATGTTCCAGACCCACCGCCACGCGGATCAGGCCCTGGCCAATGCCCGCAGCGGCGCGCTGCTCGGGTGAGAGTTTGCCGTGCGAGGTGCTGGCCGGGTGCGTGAGCAAGGTTTTGGTGTCGCCCAGGTTGGTACACAGAGACAAGGTCTGCAAAGTGTCCAGCACATGGAAAGCGCGTGCGCGTGCCTGCTCGGGCGCGCCGGCTTTCACATCAAAAGACAGCACCGCACCCCCCACGCCCGACATTTGCTTCATGGCCAGCGCGTGCTGCGGGTGGCTGGCCAGCGCCGGGTAATAGACCCGTGCCACCGCAGGATGGGTTTCCAGCCAGGTGGCAAGCGCGTGGGCCTGGGCGCTTTGGGCGCGCATGCGCAGGTCCAAGGTTTCCATGCCCTTGAGCACGACCCACGCATTGAAGGGCGAGAGCACCATGCCGCTGTTTTTTTGCACCGGCAGGAGCTTGTCGATCACCAGACGCTCGGTGGCGCACAAGGCGCCGGCCATCACACGGCCCTGCCCGTCCAGGTACTTGGTGCCCGAGTGCATCACGATGTCGGCACCCATATCGATGGGGCGCTGCAGCGCGGGCGTGGCAAAGCAGTTGTCTACCGCGAGCAAGGCCCCTGCGTTGTGCGCCAGATCAGCCAGCGCTGCGATGTCGCACACACCGGTGAGCGGGTTGGTGGGCGTCTCGGCAAACAACAACTTGGTGTTAGGGCGGATCGCCGCCGTCCACTCAGTCAGATCGGTTTGCGACACGATGGTGGACTCCACCCCGAAACGCGCAAACTCTGAGCCGATCAACTTGATGGTGGAGCCGAACAGGGAGCGCGAGAACACCACATGGTCGCCCGATTTAAGCAGGCTAAAGCACATCAGCATGATGGCCGACATGCCCGAGGCGGTGGCCAGTGCGGCCTCGCTGCCTTCAAGCGCGGCGAGCCGCTGCTCCATGCTGGTCACGGTGGGGTTGCTGCTGCGTCCGTAGGTATAGCCCTCTTCTTCACCGGCAAAGCGCCGCGCCGAGGTGGCGGCATCGGGCTGCACAAAACCGCTGGTGAGGTACAGGGCTTCGGAGTTTTCGCCGTACTGGCTGCGCTCGACCGCGGCGCGCACGGCCAGGGTTTGCAGGCGCAGGTCGTGCGGATTGTTTTTGGATGTCATGCTCATTCCTCCTGCGGATTGGGCAGGGCCAGACGCGAGGTATCTTCTTCGTTTTCGTCGCCTGACACCCGGTTGGCGTTGAGGCGTTGGATGTCGGCCGCCCCGATGTCGCCGGTGACGTACACGCCATCAAAACACGACGCATCAAAGCTCTTGATCTTCGGGTTGAGCAAACCGATGGCCTGCTTCATGCCTTCAACGTCCTGATAAATCAGCTCATCCGCACCAATGAGTTTGCGGATTTCTTCCACCGAGCGGTTGTGCGCCACCAGCTCCGAGCTGGTGGGCATGTCAATGCCGTACACATTGGGAAAGCGCACGGGCGGCGCCGCACTGGCCATGTAGACCTTGTTGGCACCGGCGTCGCGGGCCATTTGCACAATTTCCTGGCTGGTGGTGCCGCGCACGATGGAGTCGTCCACCAGCAGCACATTGCGGCCCTTGAATTCGCTGCCGATGACATTGAGTTTTTGACGCACCGATTTCTGGCGCACCACTTGCCCCGGCATGATGAAGGTGCGCCCGATGTAGCGGTTCTTCACAAAGCCTTCGCGGTAGGGAATGCCCAGCAGGTGCGCGAGTTGCGTAGCGCTGGGACGGCTGGATTCGGGGATTGGGATGACCACGTCGATTTGCGAGGGCGGCACGGTAGAGACCACGCGCTTGGCCAACGCCGCACCCAGGTTCATGCGGGCCTGGTAAACCGAGATACCGTCCATCACCGAGTCCGGACGCGCTAAATAGACATACTCAAAAATGCAGGGGTTCAGGCGCGGGTTGTCGGCACACTGTTGCGCGGTGATCTTGCCCTGCAAGTCCACGAAGACAGCTTCGCCGGGCAAAACATCGCGCTCAAACGCATGGCCGGAGCCTTCCATCACCACGGACTCGCTGGCGAGCATGACGTTGTCTTTGTTGCGCCCGATGCACAAGGGGCGAATGCCAAACGGATCGCGGAACGCCAGCACACCATGGCCGGCGATCAGCGCAATGACAGCGTAGGAGCCGCGCACGCGGCGGTGCACCTGTCGCACCGCATCGAAAATATTTTGAAGCTGGAACGCGTTGCCGCGGGTGGCCTGGTCAAGTTCATGCGCCAGCACATTGAGCAGGACTTCAGAGTCGCTCTCCGTATTGATGTGGCGGTGGTCGGTATTGAAGAGCTCGGCTTTGAGCGCGTGCGCGTTGGTCAAGTTGCCGTTGTGCACCAGCACGATGCCAAAAGGCGCGTTCACATAAAAAGGCTGCGCCTCTTCTTCGCTGAAAGCGTTGCCCGCCGTGGGGTAGCGCACCTGCCCCAGGCCGCAGTTGCCCGGCAACGCGCGCATATTGCGGGTGCGAAACACGTCCTTCACCATGCCCTTGGCTTTGTGCATGAAGAACTTGCGCTCCTGCTGCGTCACGATGCCCGCGGCATCTTGCCCGCGATGCTGCAAGAGCAGCAAGGCGTCATAGATCAGCTGGTTCACAGGTGCGTTGCTGACAACGCCGACGATTCCACACATAGTTCGATCCAGTTCAAGACAACACGGTCAAGGCAAATACTTGGCAAACTTCTCGGGCAACACGGGCTTGAGCACATGCAAGGTGTGCACCGCACTGGAAGCCGCCACCGATTGCGTCCACCACAGGCTGCTCTTGGCGGGCGTCATCGCCACCACCACCGTCAGCGCCAATAAAAAAATCACACCACGCAGGAGACCAAACACGGCACCCAAGCTGCGGTCCACCAGGCCCAAGCCCACCGAGCTCACAAGCTTACTTAAGGCCCACACCAACAAGCCGCCCACAAAGGCGCTCACGACAAACACCAAGGCAAAACCGATCGCGTAACGCAGCACGTCTGACACGCCGCTCATGCGCAAATACTTCGCTGCGTCCTGTGCAAACCATTGGGCCAAATAAAAAGCCAGGACCCAATTCACCAGCGACAAGACTTCACGCACCAAGCCGCGCCACACCCCCAGCAATAGAGACACGCCCAACACGGCGATGAAAACCCAATCCAGTACCGTCATCGTTCACCCTCGCCTTACAGCGTGAGCACGCTGGTGGGCAAACCAAGTTTCTTGATTTTCTCTGCCGCTTTATCGGCAGCAGCTTTGGTGACGAATGGCCCGGCCCGAACGCGAATGCGTTTGCCGTCTTTGGTGTCGACCACCTGGGTGTAATTTTTAAAGCCGGCTCGCTCAAGTTTCTGGCGGGCCGTGCGGGCACGCGCCTCTTCGGCAAAAGCGCCGACTTGCACCACGTAGCGCCCCTCATCGGCGATGGTGGTTTTGGCATCGGCCTTTTCTGCGTTGTCAGCAGCCACCTGAAGCTTGTCTGCGGGCTTGTCAGCTGACTTGTCTGAGGCTTTATCGGTGGCTTTGTCGACGGCTTTGTCGGTCGATTTTTGCGTGGGCTTGTCGACGGGCTTGCTGCTGGCTTTGTCAGCGGGTTTGTCGGCGACCTTGGCCGCCACCGGTGCCACGGCAGACGCAGCAACAGGAGCAGGTGATGCCTTCACCACGGTGGCGGCGGCAGGCACGGGCACCACCGCGGCGGGTGTGGGGGCCACAGGGGCAGGTAAAGAAGTCGGAACAGGCGTTTCGGCAGGCGCGGGCATGCTCAGCGGCTTGACCTTGGCTTTATCGGGAATGTCGATGGCGATGTCGACGGCCATCGGTCGGGGTTGTTTGTCCACCAGAAGGGGAAAACCCACCACGGCCACCAGCACCAGCACCACAGAGCCGATGAGCCGGTGTTTGGCGCGCTTGCGCAGCGCCTCGATACTCTCGGGAGGGGCGACCACAGCGGTCTGGTCGTCGCCGCCTTTGCGCAGCTTAAAAAAGGCCATGGTGTTAGCTCAAGTACTCAGGTGTTTGGCTTGAAGGCGTGGCACGCCATCTTTCAAAACGCCCCCCACAGTGAAGAACGATCCGAAGACAATGATTCTATCAGCGGGGTCTGCGCGCGCCAGCGCGGCTTGGAGCGCTTCTTCGGGGCTGGCATGCGCGCTCGCGCTCGCGTTGTCGCGCCGGTGATGGGTCTGCCAAGTCGCCAGCAAATCCGCGCCGCTGCTGGCGCGGGGCGTGGGTAAATCGGTGAAGTACCAGCGGTCAATCAGCGGGTTGATTTTGGCCAGCATGGGCGCCAGGTCCTTGTCGGCCATGGCGCCGAACACCGCATGCGTGGTGGGAAAGAAGCCCATGGCGTCCAAGTTGGCAGTGAGTGCGGCCACCGCATGCGGGTTGTGCGCCACATCGAGCACCAGCGTGGGCTGACCCGGAATGATCTGAAAGCGCCCGGGCAGGGCCGCCAAGGACAGCCCGTTGCGCACCGCCTGGGCCGTGACCGGCAAGCGTTCACGCAGGGCGGTGAGCGCGGCCAGAACGCCCGAGGCGTTGAGCAACTGATTGGCGCCGCGCAGAGCCGGATAGGCCATCCCGCCGTAGCGCCGGCCCCGGCCGGCCCAGCCCCACTGCTGCTTGTCGCCCGAAAAATTAAAGTCATGTCCAAAGCGCCACAGGTCAGCACCGATGGCTGCGGCATGGTCCAACACGCTTTGCGGGGGCAGAGGGTCGCTCACGATGACGGGACGGCCCGCGCGCATGATGCCGGCTTTCTCGCGGCCGATGCTTTCGCGGTCAGGGCCGAGCAACTCCATGTGGTCCAGGTCAATGCTGGTGATGAGGGCGCAGTCCGGGTCGATGATGTTCACCGCATCGAGCCGTCCGCCCAAGCCCACTTCCAGAATCACCGCATCGAGCGATGAAGACGCCATCACGTCCAGGATGGCGAGGGTGGTGAACTCAAAATAGGTGAGCGAAACCTCCGCGCCACCCTGTGTTCTGGCCTCTTCCACACGCGCCAGGGCTTGCACCAGCCGCTCGGCACTAACCGGTTCACCCTGCAAGCGCAGGCGTTCTTCAAAATGGACCAGGTGCGGCGAGGTGTAGACGCCGGTGCGGTAGCCGGCGTCCGAGAGAATGGCCTCCAGCATGGCGCAAGTCGAGCCCTTGCCGTTGGTACCGGCCACGGTGAACACCGGGCATTCAAAGCGGATATTCAGGCGCTGGGCCACTTCCTGTACACGCGCCAGGCCCATGTCGATGCTTTTAGGGTGCAAGCGCTCGCAGTGCGCCAGCCAGTCTGACAAAGTATTCATGAGGGAAAATGTAGCAGGAACACGCGCGTCAATCGCATCACGCGCCTTGAAACCTTTTTTGAAAGAGCCCATGACACACCCCATCACGGTTTACGGCATCCCCAACTGCGACACGGTTAAAAAAGCGCGGACCTGGCTCACCGCACAAGGCGTGGACTTCACGTTCCATGACTTCAAGAAGCAAGGTGTGCCCGAGAAACAACTGGATCTCTGGATAGCCACCGTGGGCTGGGAAAAACTGGTGAACCGTCAGGGCCAGACCTGGCGCAAGCTGGAGGCTGCGGTGCAGGCGGGCGTGGCGGACGCCCTATCGGCCCGCGCGCTGATGCTGGCGCACGCCAGTGTGATCAAGCGGCCGGTGGTGCAATGGTCAGGCGCCGATATCACGGTGGGCTTTGACGCGGCGGCCTGGGCGACCCGACTCAAATAAGCAGCTCGGCTGGCAGCCAGACTTGCATGGAGCCAAGTGGCCTAAAATCACAGGTTCGCTTCAATCAACCGCAGGCATTTTTGACCATGAGCATTCCGCAAATCAACGGCGTTTCCGTCAACCCGCAAGCCAATGTCTATTTCGACGGCAAGTGCGTGAGCCACAGCATCACCTTCGCTGACGGCACCAAAAAATCCGTGGGCGTGATTTTGCCGGCCACCCTGACCTTCAACACCGGCGCGCCGGAAATCATGGAATGCGTGGCAGGTTCTTGCGAGTACAAGTTGGCCGGCAGCAACGCCTGGGTCAAGTCCAGCACCGGTGAAAAATTCAGCGTGCCCGGCAACACGTCGTTCGAGATCCGCGTGACCGAGCCCTACCACTACATCTGCCATTTCGGCTGATTCACACCATGGCCACCATTCTGCAAAACCTGCCCATCGGGCAAAAAGTCGGCATCGCCTTCTCCGGCGGCTTGGACACCAGCGCCGCGCTGCACTGGATGAAGCTCAAGGGCGCCCTGCCCTACGCTTACACCGCCAACCTGGGGCAGCCTGATGAGCCCGACTACGACGAGATCCCGCGCAAGGCCATGCAGTACGGCGCCAAGCTCGCACGTCTGATCGATTGCCGCCGCCAGCTCGCGCACGAAGGCATCGCCGCTTTACAAGCGGGTGCTTTCCACATCACCACCGCGGGTGCGACCTACTTCAACACCACGCCGCTGGGCCGTGCTGTCACCGGCACCATGTTGGTGGCTGCGATGAAGGAAGACGACGTCAACATCTGGGGCGACGGCAGCACCTTCAAGGGCAATGACATCGAGCGCTTTTACCGCTACGGCCTCCTCACCAACCCCGCGCTGAAGATCTACAAGCCCTGGCTGGACCAGACCTTCATTGACGAGCTGGGCGGTCGCGCCGAAATGTCGGCCTTCATGACCCAGGCCGGCTTTGGCTACAAGATGAGCGCCGAGAAGGCCTACTCCACCGACTCCAACATGCTGGGTGCCACCCATGAGGCCAAGGACCTGGAGTTCTTGAGCAGCGGCATGAAGATCGTCAACCCCATCATGGGCGTGGCCTTCTGGAAAGACGATGTCGTCGTGAAAGCCGAAGAGGTGCGCGTGCGCTTTGAAGAAGGCCAGCCCGTGGCCTTGAACGGCGTGCAGTACAACGACCCGGTGGAATTGATTCTGGAAGCTAACCGCATTGGTGGACGCCATGGCCTGGGCATGAGCGACCAGATCGAGAACCGCATCATCGAAGCCAAGAGCCGCGGTATTTATGAAGCGCCGGGCCTGTCCCTGCTGTTCATTGCCTACGAGCGCCTGGTCACCGGCATCCACAACGAGGACACCATCGAGCAGTACCGCGACAACGGCCGCAAGCTCGGTCGCTTGCTCTACCAGGGCCGCTGGTTTGACTCGCAAGCCATCATGCTGCGCGAAACCGCGCAACGCTGGGTGGCGCGCGCTGTGACCGGCGAGGTGACGATCGAGCTGCGACGCGGCAACGACTACTCGCTGCTCAACACCGAGAGCCCCAACCTCACCTACGCGCCTGAGCGCCTGAGCATGGAGAAGGTGGAAGACGCGCCGTTCTCACCGCAGGACCGCATCGGTCAGCTGACCATGCGCAACCTGGATATTTCGGACACGCGCGCCAAGCTGGGCGTCTATGCCAAAACGGGCTTGCTGTCTGATGGTGTGGGTGGCGAGTTGTTGAGCTTTAACAAGCCGGCCAAGTAATTTCTACGACAGACACAAAAAAGGCACGGCGCCCAGGCACCGTGCCTTTTTTTTCACCCGAACCCAACGCCACTGCCTGGGTCCCTGCTCAATGTGGCACGTCAGCCTGGAATGTTCGGTTCAACCAACTGCGCAAGTTGCGCCAAAGACTCCTGCCAGCCGAGGTAGCACATCTCCACCGGAATCACCGACGGGATACCTTCTTCAAGTACCGAGAGTTCGGTGCCGCAGGAAACGGCTTTCAAATTCACCGTCACCTTCATCACGCCGGGCAAGTTGGGGTCATCAAAACTTTCAGTGAAGCAAATGCGCTCTTGGGGCACCAGTTCCAGGTACTCGCCACCAAATGCATGGCTGTTGCCGGAGGTGAAGTTGGTAAAACTCATTCGAAAGGTACCGCCCACTTCGGGCGTTAAGTGATCGACCGTGCCCACAAAGCCATAGGGCGGCAACCATTTGGCCAAGGCCCCGGCATCTAAAAATGCGCGGTAAATTTTTTCAGGTGCAGCGCGCAAAACGCGGTGCAAGTTAACAGTTCCTGTCGTCATCTCGCACTCCCTTTTTTATGAGTAATCAAGCGACCACACGCAGCTTGCTGCCAGCCAGTTCGGGCTGCAACACCAGGCGATGCGCGGCGGTGTAGCAAAGAAAATGCTTGTTGGTGGCGCGCCCGATAGTGCACAAGCCCACGCGCTGGGCCACATCAAAGCCCATCTGGGTGATGCCACTGCGTGAGACCACGACCGGGACACCCATTTGGGCAGATTTGATCACCATCTCACTGGTGAGCCGCCCAGTGGTGTAAAACACTTTGTCTGCACCTTGCATCCGGCTGGCTTCTTGCATCCACATCCAGCCGGCAATCGTGTCCACCGCGTTGTGGCGCCCCACGTCCTCCACAAAATGCAACAAGGTTTCGCCCTGGAACAGGGCGCAACCGTGCACGGAACCAGCCGACTTGTAGGTGCTTTCCTGAAGGCGGATAGCATTGACGATCCCGTACAGCTGGGACTGCGAAATACGCGCATCCGGCAACTGAATGTTGTCCACATCTTGCATCAAATCGCCAAACACACTGCCCTGACCGCAGCCGGTAGTCACGACACGTTTGGCTGTTTTTTCCGCCATGTCGGCAATGCCAGCTCGGGTCTTGACCGCTGCGGAACCCACCTCCCAATCCACCGTGATGGATTCGATGTCATGCACCGAGGTGATCAAGCGTTGATTGCGCAAAAAGCCCAGTACCAACAACTCCGGTGCTGAACCCAGAGTCATCAAGGTGACCAATTCCTGTTTGTCCACATACACGGTCAAGGCCCGCTCGGAGGGAATGGACAAAGGCTGAATTTCCCCGAATTCATTCACCGCCTGCACGACCTGCGTGAGCGGTGCATGGGCTTGGCTGAGTCGGGGTAAAGAGAAGTCAGACATGTGGTTCTAGCCTACAACAAAAAGCCCGGGTCCGAGAACCCGGGCCTTAAACCCACAGGCTGCGCTGTCAATCTGACAGCGACGGCCAGGTTTATTTTTTAGGCGCATCCTTGGCAGGGGCCGCAGGCGCAGCTGCGACTGTGGCAGGCGCAGCACCCGGTGCAGGGGCCGGCGTGTAGACAAAGGGCCCCGGATCAGCGCAAGGGGCGGTCGCCACAGGTTTCATGTCCTTGTGGGTTTTGCGGTAATGAGCCGCTGCCTTGTCTTGCGATTTGCACAATTGGTAGGCGTCCACTTTGCCGGCATGGGCCGTCTTGGCCGCGGTTTCAGCCGCTTTGGCTTTGGCTTCATCGGACAGAGCCGGCAACTTGGCGAGCGCAGACAAGGTGAGCATGCCAGCGGCCAAAAGCATAAGAATTTTTTTCATGGTGTCCTCTTTAGGAATTACGCTTGAACGGTGGGACGCGCGGGTGCAGTTTTATCCCGCTGGGCCGGAATACGGCCGGCTTTGATGTCGTCGTACCAGAGTTCGTGGTGTTCTTTGGCCCAGGTTTCATCCACATAGCCGGTCTTCATACCTTGGTAGGCGCCTTCCATGCCAATGGTGCCGAGGTAAATATGGCCCATGAACATCAGCATCATCAGCAAGGTGGCCACAGCGTGAACCATGTGCGCAATTTGCATGGTGCTGCGTTCGTAAAGCAGACCGGGGATGAGCTTGTCCATCACCAGACCTGAAGCCACCACGATCAAGCCCAGCAGAAACACGCCGCCCCAGAACACAACTTTCTCGCCCGCGTTGAAGCGACCTGATTTGATTTCATGACCGGACAGCAGACCACCGCCTTTGAGCAACCAGTTCAGGTCGCCTTTGGCGGGCAGGTTATCGCGCACAAAAGTGGCGAACACGATGACCAGGGACACGGCGAACATCGGGCCGGCAAAATTGTGGGCATTCTTGAGCGCATAGGCCAGCCAGCCAAACAAGGTGCCGCCCAGGACCGGCTCAAGCAAGAATTTGCCGAATGCGATCACCAAACCGGAAACTGCCAACACGCAAAACGCGATGGCATTGGCCCAGTGCGCAGAACGCTCAAAAGCGGTGAAACGTTCGATCATGCGCCCCGTGGGTTGGCCGTGCAGTCGCATGGTGCCCTTGCGCCAGTAAAACAAGGCAATGGCGCCGAGCACAATCAGCAATAGCGAGCCACCGTAAGGAATCAGCCATTGGTTGCGCACCTGGCGCCAGGCTTCGCCGCCGTTGGTCAGGCGTGAGCCGGGGTATTGCACAAAAGGCTGAATCAGGTTGCCGGCTTCAGGATTGGGCAGGCTGCTGTAGCCCGTGACGCCCGCACCGACCTGGCGCCACATGGGCGCGTTGTTGCCGGGCTGCACCTTCATGCGTTCGCCGTTACTCTGTTGGGCATAACCCGAATCCTGACTGGCCTCGGGCTTGACCTCGTTGATGTTCTGACTCTGAACGGCCCCCATGGCGGGGGCAGTCACTGCTTGGCTCTGAGCGTGTACCGATACGGCGCAGGCCCAGACCAAAACGAATGCCGCAGCAAGTGCTTTTTTCATAAAGGCATCCTGTCAGTTGGTCTTGGTGTATTCGTTCTGGCTGTTTTGTCCGCGCGCCCTGAGCTGCGACTCCCAGCTCGTTTTGTCGCCTTGTTTCCAGGATTGTTCAGCAAACGGTTTGCCAGTACCGCTGTAGGCCGGCGCATCCCCGCGGGCCGTGCCCAGCGTTTGCGGCTTGTCGCCGCAGGCTGCCAGCATCAGAACGGACGCAGCGATCCATAAAGTTGTCTTCATTTTTTCGCTCCTTCAGCCGCCGGTGCCTGACCCGCCTGGCGTGAGCCGTAGGCGGTGCCCCAGCCCCACACTTCGGCGCCTTTGCCGCGCATGACCACGCGGTTGCGGAAGATGTCAGCCACCATGTCGCCGTCACCAGCCAGCAGCGCTTTGGTCGAGCACATCTCGGCGCACACCGGCAACTTGCCTTCGGCCAGACGGTTGCGACCGTATTTTTCGAATTCAGCCTGACTGCCGTTTTCTTCGGGGCCACCGGCACAGAACGTGCATTTGTCCATCTTGCCGCGCACGCCGAACGTGCCTTGCGAGGGGAATTGCGGTGCGCCAAAGGGGCAAGCGTAGGAGCAGTAGCCGCAGCCGATACACACATCTTTGTCGTGCAAGACCACACCTTCGTCGGTGCGATAGAAGCAATTCACGGGGCAGACTGCCATGCAAGGTGCGTCGCTGCAATGCATGCAGGCCACCGAGATGGATTTTTCGCCGGGAACACCGTCGTTGAGCGTGACCACGCGGCGGCGATTCACGCCCCACGGGACTTCGTGTTCATTCTTACAGGCCGTCACACAGCCATTGCACTCGATGCAACGCTCGGTATCACATACAAATTTCATGCGTGCCATGGTGTTCTCCTCAAGCCTTCTGCACGTTGCAGATGGTGGTTTTTGTTTCTTGCATCATGGTCACGCTGTCGTAACCATAGGTGGTGGCTGTGTTCACGGCTTCACCCCGCACAATCGGCGCTGCGCCATTGGGGTAATGCGCCAACATGTCCGCGCCCTGCCAGCGTCCCGAGAAGTGGAACGGCATCCAGCAGGTATCGGCCCCTACGCGCTCGGTCACCATGGCCTGCACGTTTAACCGTGCGCCGGTCGGTGTGGTCAGCCACACACGCTCGCCGTTGCGAATGCCACGCTCGGCAGCCGCTTTGGGGTTGATCTCAACAAACGCCTCTTGCTGCAACTCGGCCAGCCAGGGGTTGGAACGGGTTTCCTCGCCACCGCCTTCGTATTCGACCAAACGGCCTGAACTCAGGATGAGCGGGTACTTTTCTTCCACCTTGTCGGCCACGTTCTTTTGCTGCACGGTTTTGTACAGGGTGGGCAAACGCCAGAAGGCTTTTTTGTCGTCGTGGGTAGGGTACTTGGCCACCATGTCCGGGCGGGTGCTGTACAGCGCTTCACGGTGCTGCGGAATCGCATCCGGGAAATTCCAAACCACCGCACGCGCCTTGGCGTTACCGAAAGGGTGGCAGCCGTGTTTCATGACCACGCGTTGCAAGCCCCCCGACAAGTCGGTCTTCCAGTTCTTACCCTCAGCGGCGGCTTTTTCTGCGTCGGTGAGGTCATCCCACCAACCCAGCTTTTTGACCAGCACATGGTCAAACTCCGGGTGGCCGGTGGTGATATCCGCGCCCACCGGGTGCGAACCGTCCTCGGCCAGCAAAGACTTTCCTTCGCGCTCCACACCGAAGTTGGCGCGGAAATTACCGCCGCCTTCCATGACGTGTTTGGAGGTGTCGTAAAGATTGGGGGAGCCCGGGTGCTTGATTTCGGCAGTGCCGTAGCAAGGCCAAGGCAGACCGAAGTAATCACCGGTGAAGTCGTAGCCGGTCTCTTTGTCTTTGCCACCCTTGGCCTTGAGAGTTTTGACGTCAAACAGGTGCATGTTGCGCATGTGCGCTTTCAGGCGCTCAGGGCTCTGACCGGTGTAACCGATGGTCCACATGCCTTTGTTGATTTCGCGCAGGATGTCTTCGGGCACGGGCTCGTCCATGCCTTTGACCTTTTGCATCTTGTAGTTCTTGGACAGCTCTTTGCCAAAGCCCAGTTTGTCGGCGAACTGCTGCATGATCATGTGATCGCTGCGGCTCTCCCACAGCGGCTCAATGACTTTCTCGCGCCACTGGATTGAGCGGTTCGACGCGGTGGCCGAACCACTGGTTTCAAATTGCGTCGCGGCGGGCAACAGGTAGACCGCCCGGTTGGGGTTCTGATCTTCGGGCTTACCGGGCATGGCCGCCATAGCAGCCGTGGCCGAGGGGTAAGGATCAACCACCACCAGCAAATCGAGCTTGTCCATGGCGCGCTTCATCTCCAGACCACGGGTCTGGGAGTTGGGTGCATGGCCCCAATAGAACACGCCGCGCAGGTTGGAGTCCTGGTCGATGAGCTCGTTTTTCTCCAGCACACCGTCAATCCAGCGGGATACGGTGATGCCGGGCTTGCCCATCATGCCGGGGTTGGCAAATCGGCCCTTGATCCAATCGAAATCGACGCCCCATACCTTGGCGAAATGCTTCCAGGAGCCTTCAGCCAGGCCGTAATAGCCAGGAAGTGAGTCGGGGTTGGGGCCCACGTCGGTGGCGCCTTGCACGTTGTCGTGGCCGCGGAAAATATTGGTGCCGCCACCGGACTTGCCCACATTGCCCAAGGCCAGCTGCAAGATGCACGATGCGCGCACGATGGCGTTGCCGATGGTGTGCTGGGTCTGGCCCATGCACCACACAATGGTGCCGGGGCGGTGTGCGTTGAGCATGGACGCAACCTTGAACACTTGCGCCTCGCCCACACCACACGCTTCCTCGACCTTATCCGGAGTCCATTTGGCCAGGACTTCGGCCTTGACCTGGTCCATGCCATAGACACGGTCGTTGATGTATTTTTTGTCTTCCCAGCCGTTTTTAAAGATGTGGTACAGCACACCGAACAGGAAGGGAATGTCCGTGCCGGATCGAATGCGCACATATTCGTCAGCCTTGGCTGCGGTGCGGGTGAAGCGCGGATCGACCACGATCATCTTGGTGCCGGTCTCTTTGGCATGCAGCATGTGCAACAGGCTCACCGGGTGCGCCTCGGCCGCGTTGGAGCCGATGTACAAAGCGACCTTGCTGTTTTGCATGTCGTTGTACGAGTTCGTCATCGCACCATAGCCCCAGGTGTTGGCCACCCCGGCCACCGTGGTGGAGTGACAGATGCGTGCTTGGTGGTCGCAATTATTGGAACCCCAGAAGCTCACAAACTTGCGCAGCAGATAAGCCTGCTCGTTGCTGTGTTTGGACGAGCCGATGAAATACACGCTGTCCGGACCGCTGGCTTGGCGCAGCTCTTGCATCTTGGCCGTGATTTCATTGAGCGCCACATCCCAGCTGATACGTTCGTATTTGCCGTTGACCAGCTTCATCGGGTAGCGCAGGCGGAATTCGCCGTGACCGTGCTCACGCAGAGCGGCGCCCTTGGCGCAATGCGCACCCAAGTTGATCGGCGAGTCGAACACAGGTTCTTGTCGAACCCACACGCCATTTTCCACCACTGCATCCACCGCACAGCCCACCGAGCAGTGGGTGCACACCGTGCGCTTGACTTCGATCTTGCCGGTGCCAATAGCCACCTCTTGTGTCGCTTGGGCCTTTTTCACCAAGGTCAGTTGCGAGGCTGCGATGCCAACGCCCACGCCCAAACCGGAGCGACGCAGAAAAGCGCGACGGTCCATGGTGGGCAAAGCATGCGAGAGGCCGCGCTGCAGGCTGTGAACGAAGTTGGCACGGCCTGCCACATCAGAGGCGGCGTGTTTTTTAGTCAATAGCATAGAAACTCCAAGCAAGGAGAGGTTGGATTTTTTTAAGACTCAACAACAAAGGAACTCAGACGCGGGTGGTTTTGTAATAGCGCTGGACGTGCTCTGATAAGAAATAGCCGCCGCCTTTGCTGGGCGGCGTAGGCAAGGCTTTGGGGGCAGCAGCCGTGCCGGCCTGAACCGCGGGCAATAGGGCACCCACGGTCGCAACAGCACCCACAGCGCCAGCACCTGCAAACAGGCTGCGACGCGACAATTTGTTCGTCTTTTCAATCATTCTTGTCTCCTGAAATGTCGGCTAGGAACAGCGCTTCATAGCCCTGTCGTAATTTAACTGCTAAATTGACTTAAAGCAATCATCTTCACCATCTATGAGAGCATGTCAAAGCCCTGCATTTCAACTCCAGAAAAAGCACGGGTAAACCCTGATAGGACTGCATAAAACCGGGCTTTAGGATGTCCGGCGATGGCGTCGCACAAGGCGCCAAGCCAGGGTTGCAGGTGCTGGCTGAAAAATTCCTGCTGCCGGGTGAGGTTGGACACGGCCACATCGTCACCCGCAATCAAGTAGCGCATGACTTCGCACAAGTAAGCGATGTGGTCCTCGGTTTCAGGCATCGTGTCGTCGCGCGCCAGGCCCAGCTCCGAGAGGGTGTCGCGCAGCTTAGCGAGTGGCTTTTCGTTCAAAAAGCCGCTGAGGTAATGGGAACCGAACAAATACACCTCGGGTTTACCCACCCCTCCAAATAAGGCGTCATATTCTTTGGCAATCGCTTCGGACTCCATGTCGCGCGCCACCCCCACCAGAGCACGCCAAGGTTCTTCAAGAAAGCCACCTGCTGCTGGCGCTTCGGTGGCGGCCACACGCAACTGGGCCAGCAAATCGGCACTGGGCGGGGCATAGTACAAAGCCGCCAGCACACCATAAACCTCAGCGCGGGCGGTTTCCTCGTCCAGCGAAGGACTCTGGCTGAGTTGGGCGGGGGACATATCGGCAGGAAGGGTCATCGCGCTACATCCACAGTGACGGGGCAGTTATTGAGGGACATCGTGTTCACAGATCGGTGATCCGGCTTTCCTTGGGGTCGGTGTACATGTCGATCACTCGGCAATCACCGCACATTTTCAAGCGCTCCAGCGCCGCGCCCTGGAACATGGCATGACCGGCCAATTTGCCGACCATGGCCTCAATGGCCTTGAGGGTGCCGAAAGGCTTGGCGCAGCGCACACAGGCGTAAGGTTTCATCTCGTTCAACACCACGGCCTCTTTGCGCTGCGCAGTGGTACGCCACTGCGGCAACAAGGTCAGTGCATTTTCCGGACAGGTCTTCACACACAAGCCGCATTGCACACAATTCTTTTCCAGGAAACGCAGCTGCGGGGACTGCGGGTTGTCCTGTAAGGCACTGGCCGGGCAGGCACTCACGCAGCTCAGACACAGCGTGCAGGCTTCTTTGTCGATGACCAATGCGCCCAAAGGTGAGCCGTGCTTTGGCAAAGCCACCACCTCCGGTTGGCTACGAGCGTGGGCCAGCAAGTGATCAAGGGCCAACTCCAGCGTGGCGCGCTTGTCGGCCTGCACGGCAAAGCTGGCGGCGCTCGCCACCCCTTGCGCGGGCGGGGCCTGCAAGGCCTGATCTAAAGCGGCCAGATCGCGCGCATCGCGGGCCTGCAAAAGGCGCACATGCTGGCCGCTCATGCCGAGCCCACTCAAGATGGCCTGGGCCACGTCCATTTGTTCTTGAAGGGCCGTGAGGTATTGCGGCGCTTCTTCCCCGGTGACCAGCACCCAAACCTGATTGGCGCCATAAGCGATGGCGCTGAGCCACATCTCCAAGCCGATGGAGGCGGTGTGCCAGACAGCAAGCGGCAAGACGCGGGCAGGCACGCCATGGATGTCCTTGTCCAGGCGGGCCGCACGACCCAAGTCACCC
>CANGMW010000006.1 GCA_947454695.1 Comamonadaceae bacterium
CACCTGCGAAGGCGGTGAGTACAAAGTGGTCGAAGGCCTGGCCATCGACGAGTTCAGCCAGTCCTGCATCAACAAAACCCTCAAAGAGTTGCAAGACGAGCAAGCCGGCGTTGCGCACTTGGTTTAAGTTGCGCTTTTGGCTTTGAGCACCCCGAGGACTTGAAAACCATGAGCGCTACGTGCAACAGCGCCAAGGTCGCCTCGGGGATGCGATCAGCTCATCCTCGCGAGGTTTTGCTCGGCGCGCAGGGGGTTTCGGGCGTGCTGCCTGTTTGTGACCACTACAGCGGTGTCGAGGCGCGCATGCGCAAGAGCTTGCAGTTGCAAGCCGACTTGTCTGCGCACTACGGCACCTGCGTCATGGACGTGACGCTCGATTGCGAAGACGGTGCGCCCGTTGGCGGCGAACACGACCACGCCCAGATGGTGCTTGCGTTGGCGAAGGATGCACAAGCGAAGTCCCTTCGTTCCTCCGTCCCCGCCCGCATTGCCGTGCGCGTGCACCCGGTGGACCACCCCGCGTTTGAATCCGACGTAGCCACCCTGGTGGGCGGTGCCGCCTCGCTGTGGTGCCATGTGATGATTCCCAAGGTCGAGTCGCTGGCCGATGTGCAGCGTGCCGCCGCCGCGGTCGATGCGGCTGCGCACGGCGCCAAGGGCGTTTTGCCCTTGCATGCGCTGATCGAGTCGCCCGCGGCCGTTCACCGTGCGTTTGACATCGCCGCGCACCCGCGTGTGCAGTCCCTGAGTTTTGGTTTGATGGATTTCGTCTCGGCGCATGGCGGGGCGATTCCCGCCAGCGCCATGAGCTTCCAGCCCGCAGGCAGTGAGCCCGATCAGTTCAGCCATCCCCTGGTGTTGCGCGCCAAGCTGGCGATCGCATCGGCTTGCCATGCGCATGGCAAAGTGCCCTCGCATTGCGTGGTCACGGAATTCAAGGACCCGGCGGTCATGGCCGCTGCCGCGCGCAAGGCCGCTCGGGAGCTCGGCTTCACGCGCATGTGGAGCATCCACCCGGACCAGATCGCCCCGATCCTGCAAGCCATGGCCCCCAGCGACGCCGAGATTGAGCAGTCCGCGCGCATCATCGAAGCGGCTGGCGCAGCACAGTGGGCGCCCGTGAGTGTGGCCGGCCAGTTGCACGACCGGGCCAGTTACCGTTATTTCTGGCAGGTGCTGGAGCGTGCGCACCAGACGGGGCGTGCGTTGCCGTCCTCCATGCAAGCTTATTTCAGTGCCGCTGGCGTGGCCGCAGGTGTCGCATGAGCACCGTGAAGTTGCCCGCCCTGATGTGCGCCCTGGCATGGGGCTTGGGCAGCCTGCTGCCCTTCGTTGTGCAGGCGCAGTCCGGTGCAAGCGCCAACGCGCGACCCCACCACAAAACGGCGCCGGTTCGCTTGGCGCGTGCACCGCAGGCGCCGGTGTTGCCGGCCCTGAGTGAGCCGCAAAGGCTGCTGGCGCAGCAGGTCGAAGTGGGGCGTTTCCCTTGTGAGTTTGGCGTGTTTGTGAACTTGCAGACTGTGTCGCGCGCGCCGGGTTATTTTCAGCTGCAGCATGGCAAGTCCACGCATTGGTTGGCCCCCGTTGAATCGGCTACTGGCGCGATCCGTCTTGAGGACGCTAAGACCGGGGTGGTTTGGTTGCAGCTTGGCAGCAAGTCCATGCTGATGAGTGAGAAGCTGGGCCGCCGTTTGGTGGATGCCTGCATGAGTCCTAGCCAGGTGCTGGTCACGCTGGCCTTGCAGAAAAACCCGCCGCCTTTTATTTTGGATGGCCTGCCCACGCAGACCAAAGAGACGCCACCCGCCCTGGCCTTGGGCGAGCGGCTGGATGACAAGTGACTTTGTAGACAACCCGGCCTGATGCGTTGCCTCGTGACGCTTCAAGCCGATCTGATTTTTATTGCTTTTAGAAGGAGTTGACCATGTTGCAAGCCTACCGCGCTCACGTTGCAGAACGCGCCGCCCTCGGAATCCCCCCGCTGCCCCTGTCGGCCAAGCAAACGGGTGAACTGATCGAGTTGCTCAAGAACCCGCCCAAGGGCGAAGAAGTCACGCTGGTGGACCTGATCACGCACCGCGTGCCGGCCGGTGTGGACGATGCCGCCAAAGTCAAAGCCAGCTACCTGGCCGCCGTGGCCCACGGCAGCGAAAAATGCGCGCTCATCAGCCGCGAAAAAGCCACCGAACTGCTGGGCACCATGCTGGGCGGCTACAACCTCACGCCGCTGATCGATTTGTTGGACGACAAAGCCGTGGGTGCCGTGGCCGCTGAAGCGCTGAAGAAAACCCTGCTGATGTTCGACCAGTTCCATGACGTGCAAGAAAAATCGGCCAAGGGCAACGCCAACGCCAAGGCCGTGGTGCAAAGCTGGGCCGATGCCGAATGGTTCACCAGCCGTCCTGAAGTGCCCAAGAGCATCACGCTCACCGTGCTCAAAGTCACGGGAGAAACCAACACCGATGATTTGTCGCCCGCCCCCGATGCCTGGAGCCGCCCCGACATTCCGCTGCATGCGCTGGCCATGCTCAAAAACAAACGCGACGGCATCACGCCCGAAGACGACGGCAAACGCGGTCCCGTGAAATTCATCGAAGACCTGCGCGCCAAAGGCCATCTGGTGGCCTATGTGGGCGACGTGGTGGGCACGGGCTCTTCACGCAAATCTGCCACCAACAGCGTGTTGTGGTTCACCGGCGAAGACATTCCCTTTGTGCCCAACAAGCGTTTTGGCGGTGTGTGCCTGGGCTCCAAAATCGCCCCGATTTTTTACAACACCATGGAAGACGCCGGTGCTTTGCCGATCGAGCTGGACGTGAGCCAGATGAACATGGGCGACACCATCGAGCTGCGTCCCTACGAAGGCAAAGCGCTCAAGGACGGCAAGGTGATCGCCGAGTTCACCGTCAAGAGCGATGTGCTGTTTGACGAGGTGCGTGCCGGTGGTCGCATTCCGCTCATCATCGGCCGCGGTCTGACTGCCAAGGCACGTGAAACGCTGGGCCTGCAGCCCTCCACGCTGTTCCGTTTGCCGCAAGTGCCCAAGAGCCACGGCAAGGGCTTCACGTTGGCGCAGAAGATGGTGGGTCGCGCCTGCGGTCTGCCCGAAGGTCAGGGCGTGTTGCCCGGCACCTACTGTGAGCCCAAGATGACGTCCGTGGGTTCACAAGACACCACCGGCCCGATGACCCGTGACGAGCTCAAAGATCTGGCCTGCCTGGGATTCAGCTCCGATTTGGTGATGCAGTCCTTTTGCCACACGGCGGCCTATCCGAAGCCGGTGGACGTGAAGATGCACCACGAGCTGCCCGACTTCATCAGTCACCGTGGCGGCATTGCGCTGCGCCCGGGCGACGGCATCATCCACAGCTGGCTCAACCGCATGCTCTTGCCCGATACCGTGGGCACCGGTGGTGACAGCCATACCCGCTTCCCGATCGGCATCAGCTTCCCGGCCGGCTCCGGTCTGGTGGCGTTTGCCGCGGCCACCGGCGTGATGCCGCTGGACATGCCTGAGAGCGTGTTGGTGCGCTTCAAAGGCAAGATGCAGCCCGGCGTCACCTTGCGTGATCTGGTGCATGCCATCCCGCTGTACGCCATCAAGGCCGGTCTGCTGACGGTGGAGAAGAAGGGCAAGAAGAACATCTTCTCGGGCCGTATTCTGGAAATCGAAGGTCTGCCTGACATGAAAGTCGAGCAGGCGTTTGAGCTGTCCGATGCCTCGGCTGAGCGTTCGGCTGCCGGTTGCACCGTGCACCTGAACAAAGAGCCGGTCATTGAGTACATCAACTCCAACATCGTGCTGCTCAAGAACATGATTGCGCAGGGCTATGCCGATCCGCGCACCATTGGTCGCCGCATCAAGGCCATGGAAGCCTGGTTGGCCAATCCGCAGTTGCTGCAAGGTGATGCCGACGCTGAGTACGCGGCCGTCATCGAAATCGATCTGGCCGAGATCACCGAGCCGATCGTGTGCTGCCCCAATGACCCGGACGATGCCAAGACCCTGTCAGACGTGGCTGGCGCCAAGATTGACGAGGTGTTTGTGGGTTCGTGCATGACCAACATCGGTCACTTCCGCGCGGCCTCCAAACTGCTCGAAGGCAAGAAAGACATCCCGGTCAAGCTGTGGATGGCGCCGCCCACCAAGATGGACGCGCAGCAACTCACCGAAGAAGGCCACTACGGCGTGTTCGGCGCTGCGGGCGCGCGTATGGAAATGCCGGGTTGCAGCTTGTGCATGGGCAACCAGGCGCAGGTGAAAGAGGGCGCGACCGTCATGTCCACCAGCACCCGTAACTTCCCCAACCGTCTGGGTAAGAACACCTTCGTGTACCTGGGTTCTGCCGAGCTGTCGGCCATCTGCTCCAAGCTGGGCCGTATCCCGACCAAGGCCGAATACCTCGCGGACATGGGCGTGTTGTCGGCCAATGGCGACCAAGTCTACAAGTACTTGAACTTCGACAAAATTCAGGAATACAAAGACGTGGCCGCCACGGTGGCCGACTGATCAGTTGACCCCGCGACGCGGCCGTTCGGCCGGGCTGTCAAAGCAAAAAACCCCGCCAAGTTCACCTTGGCGGGGTTTTTTCTTGTCACTTCAGCGCCATTTTCCTGGCCCGGCGCGGTTAAACTCTTCGATAGTTTCATCAAATTTACATCAAATATTCACGAAACTTTCGCAATCAAAAACGGATTGCCCAGTCGACTTGTTTTAGGAGATTCACATGCTGTTTGGAAAATTGATGCCGCGTGACGGCAATTTTTTTGAGATGTTCAACCAGCACGCCGACCACATCGTCGATGCGGCCCGGGCGTTTTCCCAATTGGTAGCCCACTACAGCGATGTCAATTTGCGTGAGCAATACAACCGCGACGTGGACAGCGCCGAGCGCGCGGCCGATCGCGTCACCCATGATGTGAACAAAGCGTTGCACAAGACCTTCATCACGCCGATCGACCGCGAGCAGATCCACAACCTCATCAACACCATGGACGATGTGGCCGATCTCATTCAGGACTCGGCCGAGACCATGGCCTTGTACGACGTGCACCACATGACCGACGAGATCAGTCGCCTGACGGAGCTGAGCGTGAAGTGCTGTGAGCGTGTCAAGGATGCGGTGTATTTGCTGGAAAACATTGCCGACGCCAAAACGGCTGAAGCGGCACTCAAAACCTGCGAAGAAATCGACCGTCTGGAGTCGGACGCCGACCGCGTCATGCGCTCTGCTATGAGCAAGTTGTTTCGCGAAGAGCCCGATGTGCGTGAGGTGATCAAGCTCAAAGCGATTTATGAGTTGCTCGAGACCGTGACCGACAAGTGCGAAGACGTGGCCAACTTGATCGAGGGCATCGTCCTCGAAAACTCCTGATCGGCCCGCACCATGGACTTAGCTCCAACTGCTCTGTGGGTTGTGCTGCTGCTGGTGTTTCTGGCACTGGCATTTGACTTCATGAATGGCTTTCATGATGCGGCCAATTCCATCGCCACGGTGGTCTCCACCGGCGTCTTAAAGCCCGGACAAGCCGTGCTCTTTGCCGCCTTCTTTAACTTTGTGGCCATCTTCATCTTTCATTTGAGCGTGGCCGCCACGGTGGGTAAAGGCATTGTGCAACCCGGCGTGGTGGATACCCATGTGGTGTTTGGCGCGCTGGTGGGTGCCATCACCTGGAACCTCATCACCTGGTACTACGGCATTCCCAGCAGCTCCTCGCATGCGCTGATTGGTGGCATTGCGGGTGCGGTGATCGGCAAGGCGGGCACCGACGCACTGATCGCCAGTGGAATTTTGAAAACCGTCATATTCATTTTTGTCTCGCCATTTTTGGGCTTTTTGCTCGGCTCGCTGATGATGGTGTTGGTGTCGTGGGTGTTCAGGCGCGCCACGCCCTCAAGGGTGGATCGCTGGTTCCGTCGTTTGCAACTGGTCTCGGCAGGTGCCTACAGCCTGGGTCACGGCGGCAACGACGCCCAAAAAACCATTGGCATCATTTGGATGTTGCTCATTGCTACCGGCTATGTGGCCGTGGGCGATAAGGCGCCGCCGACCTGGACCGTGGTGTGCTGCTACACGGCCATTGGTGCGGGCACCATGTTCGGCGGCTGGCGCATTGTCAAGACCATGGGTCAGCGCATCACCAAGCTCAAGCCTGTAGGCGGGTTTTGTGCGGAAACAGGCGGTGCCATCACCCTGTTTTTGGCTACAGCCATGGGCATTCCGGTCTCCACCACACACACCATCACTGGTGCCATCGTGGGTGTGGGCGCTTCGCACCGCGCCAGCGCTGTACGCTGGGGCGTGGCGGGCAATATTGTGTGGGCGTGGGTTTTCACCATCCCCGCCAGCGCCTTTGTGGCAATTACAGCCTACTGGGCCAGCCTGCAGTTGTTCTGATTACTGGCTGATGTCGCGCGCTTGTTCGATCTGGTATTCGAAGTAGCGCTGAAAGCCAAAGGCCAAACTGGCCATGAGTGACGTGGTGCCGATGAGCAAAGCGCACACGATGGCGCAAATCGTGAGCCATCGTGTTTGCCCGGCGCTCGCCTGCGCGGGCCCGGTCGGGTTGAAGCGCGTGTTCCAGCGTTCTTTGTCCATCAAGCCGTACACGATGGCGTTGAGCGCACTGGCGGCGATGCTCATGCCCAGAAACGGAATCAGCACCCAACTCCAGTGGTCATCCACGCCAAACTGCTGAACCCGTTGCACCCCATACCAGCCCACGGCACTGGGGATTGCCCAAACCCAGCCCAGCCAATCCGAGAACCCGAACAGGTAAAAACGGTGAAGCCCGATGGGCCCACCCAAAAATGCCAGCCAAGCAGCTAAGGTTTTGTTTTTGATCATGGGCCTATTGTCGCTTGCGCCAGCAGCTTCCATGAGCCGGGGGGGCGTGATTCACGGGGCACGAGGGGCTAAGCTCGCCGGCATGAGCAATCTGGTTATAATAGAAGGCTATTCAGTGTGTCGCTGGCCGGGTGGTCATGCGCGTGTCTCAACACTGAAAGACGTGTTCTAGGCCGGTTTCGTCCGGCACCCAAAGGATTAACTATGGTCGTCATTCGACTCTCTCGTGGTGGCGCTAAAGCGCGCCCGTTTTTCAACATCGTCGTGGCTGACAAGCGTAACCGTCGTGACGGCCGTTTCATTGAGCGCATCGGTTTTTACAACCCGATCGCCACGGCCAATGAAGAAAGCATTCGCATTGCGCAAGACCGCCTGACCTATTGGAAAGGCGTTGGCGCTCAGGCTTCCCCCACGGTGGAACGCCTGATTAGCCAAGCTGCCAAAAAGGCCGCTTGAGCTTTTGCCAGCTTCACAAGGCTTCCAAGCCATCATGCTGACGGGCTTGGAAGCTGCTGAACTGCCAGCCGATGCCATTGAAGTCGGGCGTATTCAAGACGCCTGGGGTATCAAAGGCTGGTTCAAAGTTCTGTCTCACAGCGCCGAACCTGAGGCGCTTTTTTCTTCCAAACGCTGGTATTTGCAGCCCACACAGCGGGGGCCGCAAACCTTCTCCGGCACCGTCAAGTTAGCGATCACTGAAGCCAAAGAGCACTCCGGCTCCGTGGTGGCTTGCTCACGCGATATTGCGGACCGCAACGCGGCAGAGGCCTTAAAAGGCGCGCGCATTTTCATCGCCCGCTCCAGCTTCCCAAGCACAGACACCGATGAGTTTTACTGGGTCGACCTGATCGGTCTGGACGTGGTCAATCGTGAAGACGTGGCCTTGGGGCAGGTCAAAGAATTGCTCTCCACCGGTCCGCAAACGGTTCTCGTGTTGACCTACACGCAAGACGGCAAAGAACTCGAGCGCATGATCCCCTTTGTGTCTGCTTATGTGGACGAGGTGAGCCTTGCAAATCGCCAGATCCGTGTGGACTGGCAAGCCGATTACTGAACCTTAAGGACCCCGATGCGTTTCGATGTCCTGACCTTGTTTCCTGAACTGTTTGCGCCATTGTTGAGTGCGGGCATTACCCGTCGCGCCTTTGAAACCGCTCAGGTGGATGTGCGGCTGACGAACCCGCGTGATGTTGCCGATGGTAATTACCGCCGGGTGGACGACCGTCCCTTTGGCGGCGGCCCCGGCATGGTCATGATGGCTGAGCCTCTGACACGTTGTCTGAGCAACATTCGGGCGCAAAGAACTGACGCGGCGCCTGTGGTGCTGTTTTCACCCTTGGGTCAGCCACTTAACCACGCGGCCGTGCAGCGTTGGTCAGACAGCACCGGCGCCATTTTGGTGTGCGGCCGCTATGAAGGCATCGATCAGCGTTTTATCGACAGCCATGTCGATGAGCAGATCAGCTTGGGCGACTTTGTGCTCTCCGGCGGCGAAATCGCGGCCATGGCTTTGCTCGATGCTGTTGCGCGTTTGCAGCCCGGTGTGCTCAACGACCAGGACAGCCACCATCAGGACAGTTTCAACCCTGCGCTCGATGGCCTGCTCGATTGCCCTCACTACACGCGGCCTGAGGACTGGCAGGGCCAGTCCGTCCCGCCGGTACTGATGTCCGGCCACCATGAACAGATTGAGCGCTGGCGTCGCGAGCAGCGACTGCGTCTGACGGCGCAACTGCGCCCCGATCTGATCGAACAGGCGCGCGCAGCCGGGCGGCTAAGCCCCCAGGACCTGGCCTTTTTGGCCGCTCGGGCCTAGCGGTCGGCTCAGTTTGCTATAATCAAAGGCTTTTCGATCCTCTGTACGGCCGTTGGGACAAATTCCCGGCATTCCTGCTAATCGTGGCAGTGGCGCATACAAGATCCTATGAGGAAACTATGAACCTGATCCAAACCCTTGAGCAAGAAGAAATTGCTCGCCTTGGCAAAACCATTCCTGAGTTTGCCCCCGGTGACACCGTCATCGTGAACGTCAACGTGGTTGAAGGCACCCGTAAGCGCGTGCAGGCCTATGAAGGCGTCGTGATTGCCAAGCGCAACCGCGGCCTCAACAGCGGCTTCATCGTTCGCAAAATCTCCAGCGGTGAAGGCGTGGAGCGTACGTTCCAAACCTACAGCCCGCTGATTGCCAGCATTGAAGTGAAGCGTCGCGGTGATGTGCGTCGCGCCAAGCTGTACTACCTGCGTGACCGCAGCGGTAAGTCTGCGCGTATTAAAGAAAAGCTCACCGCCAAGGCAGTTGCCAAATAATTTGGCCTCGCCACAAAAAAGCCGCCCGGCGTAAGTCAGAGGCGGCTTTTTTTCGACCATCGATAACCCGCTGACGACTACTTGCTGACGATCACCTGCCGTGTCCTCCTCTGACCACATCACCCCTTTGTCCAAGTTGCCCAACTTCGACCCCAAAAGTGTGCCTGTGCATGGGGTGGACTCGCACCTGCCGGCCGTGTCCGAGCAGCAGCTTGAGCCCGAGGCGCTGCGCCAGCGCTTCTTGGTGCCGCCGGCTTGGGAGCCGGAAATTCGTGACGAACCCCGCTTCACGCAACGTGTGCCGCGTGCAGCCTCCGTCTTAGTGCCTTTGGTCATGCGCGAGTCGCTCACGGTCCTGCTCACAAAGCGTACAACCCATTTGGCCAACCACTCCGGACAGGTGGCGTTTCCCGGTGGGAAAGTAGATGAGGGTGACGCCGATGCCGTGGCGGCTGCTTTGCGTGAGGCCCAGGAGGAAGTCGGGCTGGACGCTGAATTTGTTCAGGTCTTGGGCACTTTGCCGACCTACACCACAGGCAGCGCGTTCATCATCACGCCCGTCATTGCCTTGGTCCGCGAGGGCTTCACCTTGAGCCCCAATGCGGGCGAAGTGGCTGACGTGTTTGAAGTGCCGCTGGCCTATTTGATGAACCCCGCGCACCACCGCCGCCATGCTTGGGTCGCTGAAGGCGTGCGCCGCGAATGGTTGTCCATGCCCTACCAGGACGGCGAGACTGAGCGGTTTATTTGGGGTGCCACGGCTGGCATGTTGCGTAACTTCTACCGGTTCCTGGCAGCGTGACCCTCGCGGTTTTCGCGACGCTGTGCCAACTCAGAAGAGGGCCCCCGAACAGGCAGTACTGACCGATAGACCCCGTTATGATCTCTCTATGAGCTTTTTCTCACTGATATTGGCGCTGTTGCTGGAGCAAGCCCGCCCCATGATCGCCGGCAACCCGGTGCACGCGAGTGCGCGCACGTGGGGGCGCTGGGTACTGCGCAAAGTCGATGCGGGCCACCCGACGCATGGCTGGCTGGCTTGGGGCGTGGTGGTGGGCGTGCCCGCTTTCGTCACCCTGTTGGTGTACTGGCTCCTCATCTTGCTGATCGGCTGGCCTGTCGCCGTGCTGTGGAGCGTGGCGGTGCTCTACGTCACCTTGGGCTTTCGCCAGTTCAGCCACCATTTCACCGACATTCGCAAAGCCTTGGAAGCTGGCGATGAAGACGAGGCGCGACGCCTGCTGGCCGCCTGGCAGCAGATCGATGCCAGCGAGTTACCCCGCCAGGAAATCATCCGTCATGTGATCGAACACTCGGTCTTGTCAGCGCAGCGCCATGTTTTCGGTGTGCTCACCTGGTTTTCAATTCTGGCCGCTCTCGGTTTCGGCCCCGCCGGAGCCGTGCTGTACCGGATGTCCGAACTGGTCTCGCGCTACTGGCCTTACCTGGCGGACAAGCGCGGTATTGCCTTGAGTGAAGCCGCCCGCGCCGCCGCGGCGCAGGCATGGCAGCTCGTGGATTGGTTACCTGCGCGCCTCACAGCGGTCGGCTTTGCCGTGGTGGGCAGTTTTGAAGATGCCATCGATTGCTGGCGAAGCCTGGCCGATCAAGAGGATGTCAGCAATGATGAGGTGGTGTTGGCCGCCACCGCAGGCGCTATCAATGTGCGCCTGGGCACCATCGGCGTGATCATCGATGCGCAAACCGAGTCCCCCAGCAGCGTGCAGCGCCAGGAGCCGCAACTCGCACACCTGCGCAGCGTGGTCGGCCTGGTGTGGCGGCTGGTGGTGATGTGGGTGCTCTTGCTGGCGCTGCTCACGCTGGCGCGATTGCTCGGTTAAATCGCTGCCTGTTTTTTAACAAGGCACAGTGCACTACGGTTGCTTGCGCAAGCGCGCTTTCACGCCGGCGCTTCTGAACCAGAGCCTTATCTCAGGCGAGTCAATAACGACGCTGCGAGAGTTCAGCAAACAAGTCTGCGTAAATTTTGTAGCGTGAGGCGCTCACCGGTGCGGGCAAGTCGGTGGACTTCACGGCCGCCATGACGCCGCAGTCGGGCTCGTGCAAATGGGTGCAGTTGTAGAAGCGGCAATTTTTGATCCAGGGTTGCAAGTCGGGCATGAGCTTGGCCAAATGCATGGGGTCGATGTGGTGCAGGCCGAACTCCTGAAAGCCCGGCGAATCGATCAGGGCGGTGCCCTCACTGCGGTTGACCCAGTACAAGTTGGTACTCGTGGTGGTGTGCTTGCCCGAGTTCAAGGCGGTGGAGATTTCGCCGGTCAGCACCTGCGCACCCGGCACCAGCAAGTTGATGAGCGTGCTTTTTCCAGAGCCCGAAGGCCCCAGCACCAGCGTTGTTTTGCCTTGAAGTGTTTGGACCAGCAGGTTCGTCGCCGCATCGCTGGCGTCATAGGCCGCTACGCCGTTGGCGTCACGCGGCTTGAGACTCAGCGGCAAGACGGTATAGCCCATGCGCCGGTAAGGATCGAGGCGCTCCCACGCGCGCGCGAAGAGCTCGGTCAGATCACTTTTGTTCAAGGCAATGATGGGCTGGATTTGCGCCTCTTGCGCGGCGATCAGCGCGCGCGTGAGCTGGCTTTCGGAGAACTCCGGCTCCGCCGCAATCAGGATCAACACCCGATCCAAGTTGGCGGCAAACGACTTGGTACGGATGTCGTCCTGCCGGTAAAACAAGTTGCGCCGATCTTGCACCCGCTCGATCGTGCCCTCATCGGTGCTGGCCAGCCACAGAACCTGGTCGCCCACCACCGCTTGGCTTTTTTTGCCGCGAGGGTGGCAAATGACGCGTTGGCCCTCAGGCGTTTCCACCATCACATGCCGGCCGTGCCCGGCCACCACCAATCCGCTTTGCAAGTCGGCTTGGCTCATGCGAGCAAGCGTGCCACGCGTTGCGAGGCCGGCGGGTGCGAGTAATAGAAGGCCACAAACAGCGGGTCCGGGGTGAGGGTGGACGCGTTGTCTTCATACAGCTTGAGCAAGGCGCTGCTCAAATCAGTGCCACTGGTTTGCGCGCGAGCGTAGGCATCGGCTTCGAACTCATGCCGGCGCGACACGCGCGCCATCAATGGCGAGATGAAAAAAGTCACCAAAGGCACGGCCATCAAAAACAGCAGCAAGGCCAGCGCGTCGTTGGCGCCGCCCAGGTTGGGAATGACCCCCAAGCCGGTGTAGAACCACAGCTGCTGAGACAGCCAGCCCAGGAGCGCAAAGCCCAGCAAAGACAGGGCAAACAAACCCACAATGCGTTTGATCACATGCTTGTGTTTGAAATGCCCCAGCTCATGCGCGAGCACCGCATCCACTTCGGCGGGTGTGAGTTTGCTCAGCAAAGTGTCGAAAAACACCACGCGTTTGGCTGCACCAAAGCCGGTGAAATAAGCGTTGGCATGCGCACTGCGTTTGCTGCCGTCCATCACAAACAGGCCTTTGGCCGAGAAGCCGCAGCGCTGCATTAAGGCGCAGACGCGGGCTTTCAAGCTTTCATCTTCCAGAGGTACAAACTTGTTGAACAGGGGCGCGATCACGGTGGGGTAAATCACCAGCATCAGCAGGTTAAAGCCCATCCACACGCACCAGGTCCACAACCACCACAGCGAACCGGCCGACTGCATCAGCCACAGGATCAGCGCCGCAATGGGCAAGCCCACGAGTGCACCCACCAGGCTGGACTTGAGCGCATCCTGCAGCCATAGCTTGAGGGTGAGTTTGTTGAAACCAAAGCGTTCTTCAATCACAAAATTCTGGTACAGCGTGAAGGGCACATCCAGCAGGCCGCCAATCAGCACAAAGGCCGCGAGCAAGCCCAGTTGTTGCAACAGGCCCGTGCCCAGCACCTGCACCAGACTCTGGTTGAGCACGTTGAGCCCGCCCAGCAAAGTCCAGGCCAAAAGCACCGCCGAGCCGAAAGCGAGTTCCAACAAGCCAAAACGCAACTTGGCCACCGTGTAGTCGGCCGCCTTGTGGTGCGCAGCCAAGGTGATGGTCGCTGCAAAAGCCGCAGGCACGGTGGAACGGTGCGCTGCGACATGGCGCATTTGGCGCGATGCCAGCCAGAATCGCAGCAACAAGCCCAGCGAGAGCAGGCTCGCAAAAGAAAGGGTCAGTACCAGCGCAGGGGAGAGGGTGTCGGTCATGGCTTGGAGTTTAGGGCAAAGCGCCCGTCGGCATCGGCGACAATCCCTTCATGTCTGACACCTCCACCCAACTCCCTAAATCCGACCTCAACCTGGTCTGGCTCGACTGTGAAATGACCGGGCTGGACCCCGAGGTCGAGCGCATCATTGAAATCGCCGTCATCGTGACCGATCCGTTTTTGCAAACCCGCGTCGAAGGCCCGGTGCTGGTGATCCACCAAAGCCAGGAGCAGCTCGACAAGATGGACGCCTGGAACAAAGGCACACACGGGCGAAGCGGGCTGATCGACAAGGTCAAAGCCTCCACGCTGGACGAGGCAGCTGCTCAAGTGCAGCTGATTGAGTTTCTCAGCAAATATGTCTCCAAGGGCGTCTCGCCCATGTGCGGCAACACCATCGGGCAGGACCGGCGCTTTCTGGTGAAGTACATGCCCCGCCTGGAGTCGTTCTTTCACTACCGCAACATCGATGTCAGCACCTTCAAAGAGCTGGCCCGCCGTTGGCGTCCTGCGGTGTACAGCAACTTCAAAAAGCAGCAGGCCCACACGGCGCTGGCCGATGTGCACGAGTCGATTGACGAGCTGATTTACTACCGTGAGAACTTCCTCAAAATGGCAGATTAGGTAGTAACCCGAATCTGTGCCATAATCTAAGGCTGCACTGCAAACAGCAGCGCATTTTGTGCATCTCCCTTCATTCACCGGACGCCGGGCTTGTCATTCAACTGAACAAGCCGTGATGTGTCCCCGGTGCCGGTCTCAAGGCCAGCGCAGGTTCCGTTTGATGGTTGATGTTTTTTAACCATTGACGGAGCAAGCCGCAGTTCCTGCCTTGCTCGCGTGTGAGTACATCCATGACCGACACTTTTGACGTATCGGGCGAGCCGACGCTTGCCGAAAACATTGCACCTGAAACCGAGGCCGTGTTGCCTAACGGTTTTGTCCAGATGGGCTTAGCCCCTGAACTGGTTCAGGCCACCACCGATCTGGGCTACACCCAGCCCACCCAAGTGCAGACGCAAGTCATTCCGCTGGCGCTGCCCAAAGATGCACAAGGCGACGAAGCCCAGCGCTTCATCGACCTGATGGTCTCCAGCCAGACCGGCAGCGGCAAGACCGCGGCCTTCCTGCTGCCCACTTTGCATACCTTGCTGGAACAGCGCGCCCGCGCTGAAGCCAAAGAGCGCGCTGAGTACGAGCGCGCCGTGAACGAAGCCAACGCACGCGGCGAAGTGGCGCCCAAGCGCAGCAAACGCAAAGACCCGACCAACCCGCGCAACTTCAAGGCCGCCACCCCCGGCGCGCTGATTTTGTGCCCGACCCGCGAGCTGGCTCAGCAAGTGGCGAATGACGCCATCGACCTGGTGCGTCATTGCCGCGGCCTGCGCGTGGCCAATGTGGTGGGCGGTATGCCTTACCAGTTGCAGATTGCCAAATTGCAAAACGCCGATCTGGTGGTGGCCACGCCTGGCCGTCTGCTGGACTTGCAGCGCTCCATGCAGCTCAAGCTCGACCAAGTTCAGTTTTTGGTGGTGGACGAAGCCGACCGCATGCTGGATCTGGGCTTCTCCGACGACCTCGCCGAGATCAACCAACTCACTAGCCAGCGTCGTCAGACCATGATGTTCAGCGCCACGTTTGCGCCGCGCATTCAGCAGCTCGCCATGCGCGTGATGCATGACAACGGTGCTTCGGTCAAGAAAATCCAGATCGACAGCCCGCAGGAAAAACACGCCAACATCAAGCAGGTGCTGTTCTGGGCCGACAACGCTCAACACAAACGTAAGCTGTTGGACCACTGGTTGCGCGACACCACGATCAATCAGGCCATCGTATTTGCCAGCACGCAAATTGAATGCGACGGCTTGGCCAACGACTTGCAACAAGACGGCTTTGACGCGGTGGCCTTGCACGGCGCGCTCAGCCAGGGCTTGCGTAATCGCCGTCTGATGGCGCTGCGCCAAGGCCATGTGCAAATTCTGGTGGCGACCGATGTGGCCGCGCGCGGCATCGACGTGCCCACCATCACCCACGTTTTCAACTTTGGTTTGCCCATGAAGGCCGAGGACTACACCCACCGCATCGGCCGTACCGGCCGTGCAGGGCGTGACGGCTTGGCTGTGACCTTTGCTGAGTTCCGTGATCGTCGCAAGATTTTCGACATCGAAGCCTACAACCGCCAGCCCATGAAGGCTGAAGTCATTCCGGGTCTGGAGCCCAAGCAGCGCATGCCCGAGTCCCGCCCCGGCGGCAACTTCGGCGCACCGCGTGGCGGCAACCGCGGCGGCTCTGACAGCAACCCCGCTCGCGGCCCCCCCCAGGTGCGTGACGGCAACTTCTACGGCGGTGGCCGCGACGCTGGTCGTGAGGGCGGGCGTGAAGCCGGTCCGCGTGACTTCGCTCGTGACGGAGCCCGCGATGGCGCCCGTGAAGGCCGCAGCTACGAACGCAAGGGCGGCTTTAATGACCGCTTTGCCGGTGACGGTCGTCGTGATGGCGCTGCAGCACCGCGTGGCGACTTTGCCCCCCGTGGTGACTTTGCGCCGCGCAAACCCGCTTTCGCCAAAACCGGCGCTGGCAAGCCCGGCGGTTTTGCCAAGCCCGGCAACGCCGGCAAAGTGTTTGTGCCCCGCGATGCAGCCAAGCGCGCCGCTAAGCCGGCACGCTGATCAGGCTCAGGCTTGCCCATCCACCCGCCCGCGCAAGCCGGCGGGTTTTTTCATGCCCGCTCAGTGCCAACAAGATCAAGCACTAGGGTGAATGCCAATGCGCAGCCGCAGCTTCGACCTCCATAATGTTTTGCATCAGGCCAACGACCCGATTGGCCTCCTTGGCGATTCAAACAGGAGACACCCGATGAGCAAATCACTTGGCATGTCACGGCGCAGCGTCGCAGCACTGCTCTTGTGCACTTTCAGTGCAGGAGGCGCTTGGGCGCAAGCCAGCGCGCAGAACTTCCCCAACAAGCCCATGCGCATCGTGGTGACCTTCACCGCCGGTGGCGCCCCCGACATCATCGGCCGACTGCTGGGTGAGCGCTTCACCGCGGCCTGGGGCCAGCCGGTGGTGATTGACAACAAGCCCGGGTCCGGTGGCAACATCGGCGCCGACTTCGTGGCCAAGGCCGCGCCAGACGGCCACACGCTGGTGGTGGGCACGGTGGGCACCCATTCCATCAACGGTGCGCTGTATGCCAAGATGCCCTACGACATGGTGCGCGATTTCTCGCCGGTGAGTCTGGTGGCCACCACGCCCAACCTGCTGGTGGTCCACAACGATGTGCCGGCGCGCAACGTGAAGGAACTCATCGACTTGGGCAAGCGCGAAGGCAAGATGAGTTTCGCCTCATCCGGCTCGGGTACGTCCATCCATGTGTCGGGTGAACTCTTCAAGAGCATGACCGGCATCGACATGACGCACATCCCCTACAAAGGCCGCGCCAGTGCCATTCCCGACCTGCTGGGCGGGCGCGTGACCATGATGTTTGACAACATGCCCTCCAGCCTGCCGCTGGTACGTGAAGGCAAGTTGCGCGGCTTGGCCGTCACCAGCCTCAAGCGCGCCGCAGCCGCGCCCGACATCCCCACCATTGCTGAATCCGGCTTGCCCGGTTTTGAGGCTGTTTCGTGGTTCGCAGTGTTCGCACCCCCCGGCACGCCGCGCCCCATTGTGGACAAGCTCCAAGCCGAGATCAGCCGCATTTTGAAAATGCCCGACGTGGTGAAAAAACTCACCGACATCGGACTGGACCCGGTGGGCTCTACCGCCGATGAACTCGCGGCCTACCAGCGCACAGAAATCACCAAGTGGGCCAAGGTGGTGAAGGACTCCGGCGCCACTGCTGACTGATCAACGCATGACGCAAGCCTCGCAAGCGCGGGGCTTTGGCTTTAGCGGATATGCGGCTCAGCCCGCATCTGTTCAGGTGTGGTGTAGTAAGCACTTAAGCTGCCCAGTTTCTCGCGGGCGCGTGCGAGTTCGTGGCGCGCAATGCCGCGCAGATGCACCTCATCAGGCCCGTCAAGCAAGTGCATGGCGCGACCCCAAGTCCAAAACCAGGCCAGCGGTGTGTCGGGCGACAAACCCATCGCCCCGAACACCTGCATCGCACGATCGGCTACGCGCGTCTGCAAGCGCGCTGCCAGCACCTTGATGGCCGACACGTCGATGCGGCTGTCTTTGGCATCCCGGTGGTCCAGCAACCACGCGGTGCGCATCACCATGAGGCGCGCCTGGTCAATTTCCAAACGCGACTCGGCAATCCAGTCCTGCACATTGGCAAAGTCCGAGAGGTGTTTGCCAAACGCGTGCCGCTCCAGCGTGCGCTCGCACATCAGCGCCAGTGCCAATTCGCACTGACCAATGGTGCGCATGCAGTGGTGAATGCGCCCCGGCCCCAGACGCGCCTGGGCCATCGCAAAGCCCTCGCCCTCGGTGCCCAGCAAGTGACTGGCGGGCACCCGCACATCGCGCAGCAAAATTTCGCAATGGCCCTCGGGCGCATGGTGCTGCATGATGGGAATATTGCGCACCACGGTGAGCCCCGGCGTGTCCATGGGCACCAGCACCATGCTGTGCTGGCCGTGGCGACTGCTGTCGTCCTGGCCGCTGCGGCACATCACGATCAAAAGCTTGCAGGCCGGATGCGCGGCACCAGTGATGAACCATTTGCGCCCGTTGAGTACGAGCACGTCGCCTTCACGGCGCATCGTGGTTTGCAGGTTGGTCGGGTCGGAGGACGCGACATCGGGTTCCGACATCGCAAAGGCCGAGCGCATGCGCCCTTCGAGCAAGGGTCGCTGCCACAGCACATACTGCTCGGGTGTGGCAAACAAATGCAGCAACTCCATATTGCCGGTGTCGGGTGCACTGCAGTTGAACACCTCAGCCGCCCAGGGCAGGCGGCCCATGATCTCGGCCAGCGGCGCGTACTCGCTGATCGACAGGCGCGTACCCGGCTCGTCCTCGCGCAGGCCGGGTAAAAACAAATTCCACAAACCTTCGGATTGCGCCAGGCTCTTGAGGTCTTCGATGAAAGGTGGCGGGTACACACCCTGCGCCACCGACTGATGCCATGCTGCGTTGTAGGGCAGCACATAGCGCTCGATAAAGGCATCGAGTTGTTGGCACAAAGCCTGTGCTTTGGGGCTGATTTCAAAATCCATGGATCGGGGCTTTCATGGGCCATCGTTGGGTGGAGGCACTTCCAACCCACATTAGCACCCCGGCGAACCGGCGGAACCGACTTAGATCAAACCTATTGCACATCAAAGCGTGTGTCTGAGCTTCAGGTGACAACCGCAGGCGGTGCGGTGACGGTGGCAAAATGGCGTTGTATGTCTATCCAACAACTCAGCGCCACCTACTCGCCGGACGAAGACCGTCTGATGTTTCGATTCAACACCGCGCAGGGTGATGAGTACCGTGTCTGGCTAACGCGCTTTTTATGTGCTCAATTGTTGGGCAACGCACAAGAAGGCGTTGTACAAATTCTGTCGGAAAAATTTGGCGGGACAGCTGCGCAAACCATAGCGGGTTTTCGCAATGAGGCAGCTGAGCGCACCACCGATTTCAAGGTGCCATTTTCTGAGCCTAAAAATTTACCTCTCGGTGATAAACCTGTTTTAGTCAGAAAGATCAAGATGGAACGCGAGGGCCCCTTGCGGATGAAGTTCATCTTGGTGGATGGCCGGGTGGTGACCATCAATCTGAACGAGGCCATGTTGCGCTCCATGAGCCTGTTGCTCAAGCGCTTGGTCAAACAAGCCAACTGGGGTCTTGAAACCGATGAGCCCGCCCCGGCAGAGCAGAGCAGCGCCACAGGCGTGCTGCACTGAGCGTTTTACTCTGGCGCTACAGTTTCTGCGGCGCTTGCGGGGCTGGTGCTGCTCACGGTCAGAACCGGCACCACGGCATACCTTGCATCACGAAACACTTCGAAGGGACGCTTATCGCCGCGTGGGTTGACCGACTGCGGCTCGGGCACGGTGGCTAAGTCTCTGAGCAAGTCCACAGCAAAGCTTGACTTGAGCGCGTAGTTCACGTTTTGCGGCAAGTCCACTGTGGCTTTAGGGTCGGTGCTCGGTGCGTTCGTGGTGCCCAGCTTGGACTCCACCACACCCACCACCAGACCATCAGGTGCGAGCAAGGGCCCGCCCGAATTGCCGCGTTGAATCTGCGCGCTGAACTGGAAATGCCGCTTACTGCCGCGCATGCCGGTGTCACTGTTGATCAGCCCCATGGTGAACTTCTGGCCCATGCCTTGCACGTTCAATTGCGGGTAGCCGATGGTGAATACTTCCAGCCCCACCGGCACATTTTCCGAACGCGAGAAGCGCAAAAACGGCACGGGACTTTTCTCAATTTTAAGAACGGCCAAATCGTTCTCCGAATCTTGCTTGACGATCTTGGCGTTGTGCAAGCGTCCGTCCATGAGGATGACGATCTTTTCTTTGTCCTTCACGACATGGTTAGAAGTCATCAAAAGACCATCGGCACTGACAAAAAAAGCGGTGCCCGAAGAGTTAAAGCGGGTCTGCGCCCAAGCGCCACTGCTGGCCCACGCTGCACAACACACCAGCCCGATGAGGGCCAAGGTGTGCAGCAGTGTGCGGCGATCAGTGTGCATGGGCATCGCAAATTTTCAGAAAGTCGCGCTTCACATCCGACAACACACCATCCCAGTCGTGCGGCTTGTGTTGCCTGTAAAGGGTCATCGTGGGGTACCAAGGGGTGTCGGTGCGATCGAGCATCCAACGCCAGTCAGGGGCAAACGGGATCAGCGTCCACACCGGGCAACCCAGTGCGCCGGCCAAGTGCGCCACCGAAGTGTCCACCGCAATCACCAGGTCTAGGTTTTTGATCAGGGCAGCGGTGTCGGAGAAGCTGTCCAGATCCGTGCTGAAGTCCAACACCTCGGTGTGCGCTTTCATGAAGGTCAAATCGTCGGGGCGCACTTCCTTCATCAGCGACACGATGGTGGCCTTGGCCGGTTGCAGCACTTGCAACATGCGCTCCAAGGTGATGGAGCGGTTGCGGTCGTTTTGGTGTTTGGGGTTACCCGACCACACGATGCCCACTTTGGGGCCTTGGTTTTTAGGCAGCTTGTCAGCAAAAAACTGGATTCGATCTGCGGGTGCGGGTAAATAGTCTTTGGTAGCAGGAATCGTGTCCATGGTCGTACCCAGGATGGTGGGCACTGAGAGCAAAGCGCAATAGTTGTCGAATTCTGGAAACTTGCGTGTACCGCGTTCAATCCAAGTGACATCCGGCGCATAGTCTTTGCAAATGGGTATCAGCGCCTCGGGAAACTCCGCCAGGACCGTCGCGCCCATGTTTTGCAAAATGGGCAAGTAGCGAACGAACTGAATGTGGTCGCCCAAGCCTTGCTCGGAGTGGACCAAGATGCGCTTGCCCTTGAGTGGCATACCACGTTCGAGTATGGGCACCGAGAACTTGCGGGGCTTCATTTCCTTGACGCCACCTTTCCAGCGCCATTCATATTCTGCAAATCCATTTTCAATCTGACCCAGCAAGAGCATGGACAACGAACGATTCCAGTAAGCGTCTGGGAAATTTTTGTTGTGCTCAATGGCCTTGTTCAGTCCGTGCAGAGATTCTTTGACTCGGTTGAGCCGACGAAGTGTGATGGCGTAGTTGTTCCACGCTTCGGGGTAAGCGTCTTTGATCTCTAGGGCTTTCTCGTAGTTGACGATGGCCTCTTCATAGCGGTTGGACTTGCTGTACAGATTGCCCAGATTGTTGTGCACGCTGGCTTCTTTGGGGAAGAGCGACTGCAGGCGTTTGAAGTGTTCCTCAGCGGTGTCCAGCTGTTCGGTCGCCATGTAGGCGTTGCCCAAATTGGTCATCGCATCGATGCGATCCGGTGCGTCGCGCAGCACCTCGGCATAGTGGCTGATGGCTTCTTTTTGGCGGTTCAGACGCATCAGCACATGGCCTAGCGTCAAGCGGGCCGACCACAAGGTCGGTTGCAAATCCAAGGCGCGGTACAGCACCGTCAGCGCCCGTTTGTCCGCGTTCATCTGCGAGAACAGTGTTCCCAGGGTGTGCAAGTAAGCCGGCAGTTCAGGCTTGAGCTGCAGCGCCCGACCGATTTTCTTGACCGCGTCGTCGAATTTTTTGAGCGAGCCTAAAGCCTGCGCTGCAAAGTAATACACATCGGGCTCATTGGGCGTGATCTTCTCGGCAGCTGCCAAGTGGACCAGCGCAGCGTCGTGTTTGTTCAACCGTAAATTGGCCAGACCCAAGAACTTTTGCACCATGCCGTCATTGGGAGAGAGCACGGCAGCTTCGGTCAGCAGCTCTAAGCCAGCCGCGTTTTCCTGAACCTGAAGCTTGTAAATGCCGTATTGGCGGGTGATGCCGGGGTGCTTGGGGTACTCGCGCAACAAGCGTTGAAAGGTGGCCGCAGCGGTGTCATGGTCGTTGGCCTGGATCAAACGGTTGATGCGTTCGAGTTGCGTTTTCAAGGCGTCTGGTACCCCAACCGGCGCTGCAAGTTGTGACGTTGGAATGTTTTTTGGCGCCACTGCGGGGGGCTGCGCGGCGGCCAGGGGCGTTGGCGCAAGGCCTTTGGGTGTGTCGGTCGAGCTTGGGTTGACCGTGGCTTTGAGTTTGGCAGTCGGTTTGACAGTCGGCTTGGCAGCGACTTGCGCTTTAAGGGGTTTCACGGTTGGCGGTTTTTTATCGGATTTTGTGGCCATGGTGATTCAGATCGGAAAAGTTAAATTTTTGAAAGGCAAAAAAACAGTAATTTCGAAGATTCTATGATGAAATATTTGAAAAATAGAGTAGTAATACTGAAATTAAAAATATCAATAAATAAATCTTATTCAAATAGATTTTGGGCGATTTTTTGAAAAGAAAAAACTGCCATCAGTTGATTTTAATAGATGGATTCTTTCACTGAATGAGCATGTAGTCTGTACGTTTGTACAGTATTTTCCAGGCTTGTTTTGGGTTGGCGGCTGATGTGTGTGGCGGTTTTTTTTTGATTTTTGCGGGATTCTGAATGCCTGCGATGAACCGCACGGACGGCGGCCTTAAAAACATCCGCGATGTTTTTTTACAACTCGAAATACATGCTGTCGCCAGGGTGACAGGTTGGGTGAATTCTTAAAATTTAAGTCTAATAAGCTATGTTTTTGATAGCATTGAATTCAATACCGGCTTGAATAATTTTGATTAAATCTTAAAAAAATGTGAAATTTGACCCGTCGCGGCTCAATTGGCAAATCAATTCGAAACCGAGATGGCGGTGTGACAAACGTCCGGTTTTCATCCTTCAATCAAATTGTTACGTTTTTCTGGGGAACTTTGGGTGCGTATTTAGTGTTTTTGCTGTTTTCTGGGGATAGAATCACAAAAGTGAAAATCACGCAAATTTCCCAAAGGACGCAGTAATGAAACACCAAGGCGACAACAACGGCAATAGCACCAACACCAACGCGCAAGCGGGTGATTTGCCCAGTCCCAAACTCAAGACCCCAAGCTCGGCGATCAAAGACGCCGTGCAAGTTGCCGCCGCCACGCCCGTGGCAGACGGTACGACGGGCATCCTGGGACGCCTGAAGCGGCTCAATCCGCTGCGCAAAAAACGTCTGCTCGGGGAAGAGGATTTGGGTGACAGTGATTCGTCGTCGGCTCAATCCGTGACCAGCGATGAGGCTTCGTCCAGCCGCATCGTGAGCGATATGGAGAGCGTGGAAGACAAAGTTCAACTTGCACAGGCTGGGCAGGGAAGTGCCGGCGGTGTTTTGCCGGGCGGTGCTGCAGGTGGCGCAACAGGTGGTGCTGCAGGTGGTGCTGCAGGTGGTGCTGCAGGTGGTGCTGCAGGTGGTGCTGCAGGTGGTGCTGCAGGTGGTGCTGCAGGTGGTGCTGCAGCAGGTGCGGCAGGTGGTGCGGCAGGTGGTGCTGCAGGCGCTGCGGCAGGTGCTGCAGCGGGTGCTGGTGCTGGTGCCGGTGCGGCTGCTGCTGCTGGTGCTTTGAGCGGCGGTACTTTGGGTGCTGCTGCGGGCGCTGGTGCTTTGGCAGGTGCTGGTGGTGGCGGCGGCGGCGGTGGTTCCTCGGGTCCTGCGCCTGATACGACACCTCCGGTGGCATCTACTGGTTCGCTTAAACATGATTCCTTGAGCGACACAGGTAACACGACTGACAGTTTGACTAGCAACCGCAACCCGGTTATCACCGGGGTCGCTGAGGCAAATGCCCGCGTTGTGGTGGGTATTGACGCTCATTACTACACCGTGACCGCTAACTCGGTGGGCGCTTATGCAGTGACTGTGACAACGACCCTCAGCGATGCTTCGTACACGCCCAGCATCACGGCAACCGATGCGGCAGGCAACTCCAGCACAGCCGCAGGCGTCTCGTTCGTGGTCGATCACACGGTGGCTGCTGCCACGGGTCACATTGTTCACGATGCGATCAACGACACGGGCTCGAACTCGGGTGATAGCCTGACGAGTAACCAACGCGCCGCGATCACGGGCACGGCTGAAGCCGGCTCGCTGGTGCATATTGTGGCCAATGGCTATACCTATGCTGACACAACAGCTGACGCATACGGTAATTACACGGCCACGTACTCGGGTGCCACCATGGTTGATGGCACCTATACACCGCAAATCACGGTTACGGACGTGGCGGGTAACACCACCTCGGGTGCCGGAACTTTATTTATAGTGGATCACTCTGTGGCTGCTCCCACAGGCCACATTGTTCATGATGTAGTCAACGATACGGGTGTGAGTGCTGGCGATAGTTTGACCGGCAATCAACGTCCGCTGATCACGGGTACGGCTGATGCTGGCTCGGTGGTGCATGTTGTGGTGACGGATGGCGGATCGCACACCTACACTTACGGTGATGCAATTGCTGACGTCAATGGCAACTACACGGTCGCCTACAGCGGTACTGCGATGGCTGACGGGCTTTACACGGTCAGCGTTACAGCCGTCGATGCGGTTGGCAACACCAGCACGAATGCTGGCGACTACTCGTTCAGGTTGGACACGCAGGCGCCTGCTGTTGCCACGGGCGGACACCTGACGCACGACACCCCGAATGACACGGGCGCAAGTACATCAGACAGCAAAACCAGCAATACGACGCCACAACTCACCATTAATGCTGAGCACGGCAACGTGGTGGTGGTTAATGTTGGAGGTCAATTCCTGACGGCAACGGAAACCACTTCCAGCGGTGTCTATACGCTGAATGTGACAAATGCCCTGGCTGATGGGACCTTTACGCCGCAAATTACGGTGTTAGATGCGGCTGGCAACAGCAGTTCAGCGACGGCCGGGGCTTCCTTTGTGGTGGATACGCACGCACCATTGGCGCCTACAGGCACTTTGAAGCACGATGCTTCAAGCGATACGCGTGTTACCACCGACAGCCTGACCAGCAACCAGACGCCGCACCTTTTAATTACCGCTGAGAGCGGTGACGTGGTGGTGGTGTCGGTGGGTGGTCACCTGTACACCGGTGTGGAGACTACTGCATCTGGAACATATGACGTCAGTATTTCGACCGCACTGGCAGATCTGACGACCTATACCCCCAGCATCACGGCAACCGATGCCGCTGGCAACTCCAGCACAGCTTCCGGTCTGTCGTTTGTGGTGGACCACACGGTGGCAACTGCCACGGGTCACATTGTTCACGACTCGGTCAACGACACGGGCTCGGACACGGGCGACAACCGTACGAGCAACCAACGGGCCACTATCACGGGCACGGCTGAAGCCGGCTCGGTGGTGCACATTGTGGCTGGTATCTACACCTATGGCGATGTAACGGCGGACGCTTACGGCAACTACACGGCGATCTATTCGGGCGCCACGATGTCGGATGCGACCTACACGCCCTCTATTACAGTGACGGATGTGGCTGGCAACACCACTTCGGGCGCAGGTACCCAATTTATTGTGGACCACACGGGGCCGTCGACAGCGGGAATGTCGGCTCACATCGTTCATGATGCGTTCAACGACACGGGCAAAAGCACGACCGACGCACTGACGAGCAATAAAAACGCGGTGATCACGGGCACGGCTGAGGCTGGCTCGGTGGTGCATGTGGTGGTGACCGATGGTGCATCGCACACCTACACGTATGGTGATGCGACGGCTGATGTCAATGGCAACTACACGGTGAACTACAACGGTTCAGGGATGGCTGATGCCGTGTACACAGTGAGTGTGAGGGCAACGGACGCAGCGGGTAATAGCAGTACGAAGGCTGGCGAAGGTTTTACGGTGGACACGCAGGCGCCGTCAACGGTGGGCGTGACGGGTGCGATCACGCACAACGCTGATAACGACACGGGTGCTCTGAGTGGAGACAGCCTGACGAGCAACACGCGACCCTACCTGACGATTGAAGCTGAACCTGGCAACAAGGTGGTGGTGAATGTGAATGGCCAGTTGCTGGCGGC
>CANGMW010000007.1 GCA_947454695.1 Comamonadaceae bacterium
CGAAGAGGGGGGCGGTGAAGGCTCGAACTGCTGGTACCGCGTCACCATCTCTGAGGGACGCAACCGTGAGGTGCGACGCATGCTCGAGGCGGTAGGCCATGCGGTCAGCCGCTTGATTCGTATTCGCTATGGCGCTATGGTTTTGCCCCGTGGCCTCAAGCGGGGTGCTTGGATGGAGCTTGACGACAGCGACATCCGGGCGCTGGTTAATGCGGTAGACCGACGAGCAGCCGCGCAAAACAGTATGGGGCCATCCCCTGATGCACAGCCCAGGGGGCCGCGTCAGGGCCCTGCCCGCAACGGGGCCGGGCCTCGTCAGCGCCAACGCACGGGGGGGCCACGAGGGAACGGCGGACAACCTCGTGATCCCCGAGATCTCAACGCGATGCCCGGCCAGCGGGCAGGCCAGGGGCAACGCCGTCAGAAAGACGGCGACAAACGACCGGCTGACAACCAACCCGATCCCATGAAAACCAGTTTGGGGTACATCGGTGCGGACAGCTTTTCCCGTCAACGACAAGCCCAACGCCGGGGCGGCAGTGGTGCCGCAGGAGGTGGGTCGGGCACGGGTGGCCGGGGTGGCAGTCGGGGCGGCCGCAGTCGATAAGCGTCTTTGCAATCCCTTACCGAAGCAAGGGCGTCGCAAGCGGTTAAAATCAGTGGCTTTGCCCCATTGGCAAAACGGAAATTAGTAACTCAGGAAAAACTCATGTCAATTGAACGTACTTTGTCCATCATCAAACCCGACGCCGTTGCCAAAAATGTCATCGGTCAGATCTACGCCCGTTTCGAAGCTGCTGGCTTGAAGGTCATCGCCGCCAAAATGGTGCACCTGTCTCGTACAGAAGCAGAAGCGTTTTATGCTGTGCACAAAGCACGTCCTTTCTTCAAAGACCTGGTGGACTTCATGATCTCCGGGCCGGTGATGATCCAGGCTTTGGAAGGCGAAGGCGCTATTTTGAAAAACCGCGACCTGATGGGCGCAACCGATCCGAAGAAGGCAGCTCCTGGCACCATTCGTGCTGATTTTGCCGATAGCATTGATGCCAACGCCGTGCACGGCTCTGACGCTGCGGAAACCGCTGCCGTTGAAGTGGCTTTCTTCTTCCCCGGCATGAACGTCTACTCACGTTAATTTCCATGGTGTTGCGCCCTTGCATGGTTTTGCTGACTGATTCAGCGCAGAACAGTGCGGGGCCCAGCAGCACCTGGCGACTGCCATGAGGGCCAATCTTCTCGATTTTGATCTGGAAGCTTTGGCCCTTTTTTGCGACCAGTTGGGCGAAAAGCGTTTTCGTGCCACACAGCTTTTCCGCTGGATCCATCAAAAAGGCGCTACTGATTTTGAGCAAATGAGCGACTTGGCCAAGTCGCTTCGCGAAAAACTCGTTGGTCGCGCTTTTGTACAAGGCCTGCCGGTCATCTCCCAACACATCTCGGCCGATGGCACCATCAAGTGGTTGTTTGACGTAGGCGAGGGCAACGCGGTCGAGGCCGTCTTTATTCCTGAAGATGATCGAGGCACTTTGTGTGTCTCCTCCCAGGCGGGCTGTGCCGTGGGATGCCGTTTTTGTTCGACCGGCCATCAGGGTTTCAGTCGCAACCTGAGCACCGGTGAAATAGTCGCTCAGCTTTGGTTCGCCGAGCATTTTTTGCGCAAGCACTTCAAAACTTCAGACCGCGTCATCAGCAATGTGGTGATGATGGGAATGGGCGAGCCTTTGCAAAACTACAGTGCGCTGGTACCGGCGCTGCGTGTGATGCTCGATGACCACGGCTATGGCTTGTCAAGGCGGCGCGTCACGGTGTCCACTTCGGGTGTTGTGCCTATGATGGATCGCTTGGCACTGGATTGCCCTGTGGCGCTGGCGGTGTCGCTGCATGCGCCCAATGATGGATTGCGCAGTCATTTGGTGCCGCTGAACCAGAAATATCCGCTGGATGAACTCCTGCAGGCCTGCAATCGCTATCTGAGCCATGCCCCACGTGATTTCATCACCTTTGAATACTGCATGCTCGATGGCGTGAACGACCAGCCTGAGCATGCCCGCGAACTCATTGCCTTGGTCAAAAAATACGCGACCGGCGGAGTATGGTGCAAGTTCAACCTCATCCCGTTCAACCCGTTTCCTGCTTCGGGGCTGAAACGATCATCGCAAGAACGTGTGCTGGCTTTTGCCAAGCTTTTATTGGATGCCGGTTTGGTGACCACGGTGCGCAAAACACGCGGCGACGACATCGACGCGGCCTGCGGCCAATTGGCAGGGGATGTAAAAGACCGCACCAACGTGGTGGTTCGCATGGCGCAGCGGCGTACACTTGAAGTTCAGACTAATTCGTCCTTGGCCAAACCAACCGAGGAGTATTGAGCCATGCTGTCCTTCTTACCTACGAATCGATGGTCTTTGCCTGCTGGTTTCTTAAGCGGTTTGGTGCTGGCTTTTTGTTCTCTGCTGAGTGCATGCGGCAGTTTGTCAACGGCGGCAGGCGCTAATTCAGGAGAAATCCTCACCGACTCGGACGAACCCGATGCGCGTCGCCGTGCGCGCCTGCGCCTGGAGTTGGCTCTGGGCTATTACGAACAAGCCAAATACACCTACGCCTTGGATGAAACCAAGCAGGCGATTGCCTCTGATCCGGGTTTTGCGGATGCCCACAATGTTCGAGGCCTCATCTACATGCGGCTCAATGACATGGGTTTGGCCGAAGACAGTTTCAAGCGGGCGCTTTCGCTCAAGCCCACTGACGGCAACATCCTGCACAACTACGGTTGGTTGTTGTGTCAGCAAGCCCGCTATGCAGATGCTGAGCGCGTGTTTTCGCAAGCTTTGGTTTTGCCAAATTACAGCGGACGCGCGAAAACCTGGTTAACCCAAGGACTTTGTCAGATGCAGGCGGGAAAACTGGCTCAGGCTGAAGTCAGTTTTACAAAATCGTTTGAGCTTGACGCGCTCAACCCAGTGAGTACCTACAACTTGGGCTTGTTGTTGTACCGGCGCGCAGAGTATCAGCGTGCCCAGTTCTACATTCGCCGACTTAACAGTGGTCCCTTGGCCAACGTTGAAAGTCTTTGGCTGGGTGTGAAAATTGAGCGCCGACTCGGAAGCCGCACGTCCACGGAGCAACTCTCAAGTCAGCTTCGCATGCGGTACCCCAAGTCGCGTGAAGCGGAATTATTAGACAGGGGAGCTTTTGATGAGTGAAGACATGGTTGAGCCGACAGAAGACATCGCAACACCGACACCGCCATCCCAAACAGCGGGCCAAATATTGCGTGAGGCGCGCGAGGCCGCGGGGCTTCACATTGCTGTTCTAGCGGTGTCCTTGAAAGTCACCGTTAAAAAGATAGAAGCCTTGGAGGCTGACCGATATGAAGACCTGCTGGATTCGGTATTTATTCGGGCATTGGCCTCGAGTGTGTGTCGACATCTCAAAATTGATCCCGTCCCGGTCTTGGCGCTCCTGCCGCAAACGTCCAAGCCCCGATTGCAAATAGACACACCCGCGATCAGCACAACTTTCAAAACTGCCAGCGAGCAAGCGCGCGAGCCTGTTTGGAATCAAATTTCCAAACCTGCTTTGTTAATCGCATTGTTATTGCTTGTAGGTGCACTGGTGCTCATTCTTTTTCCTGCCACGGATACAGCAAAAGCCCCCGCAAAAGTGCAGAACTCAGAAGTCGCAGATACATCGGCCCCCATGGGCGCAAACTCACGTGACGCCGTGGCGCAGCCTGCCGTCGTGGTGGAAACGGTGGTGGCCAACCACGCCGCACCGGCTGCCTCGAGCCCCCCGCCCTTGAATACGGCCATGCCCCCTGTCCAGGGTAGACCTGCTTACAGCGGGTTGGTGGTCTTTACCGCAAGGGCGACCGCGTGGGTGGAGGTCACCGATGCCGCAGGCGTCGTGCAAATTCGCCGCAATATTTCCCAAGGCGAGGTCGTCGGGGTTTCGGGCCAGCAACCTTTGTCGGTGGTGGTCGGTCGCGCCGACATGACGGATGTCCAAGTTTTCGGCAAACCTTTTCCTTTGGACGCCTTGAGCAAAGGCAATGTAGCCCGTTTTGAGGTGAAGTAGTGACCCAGAGTTCGCCGATCGCTTTGGCGCAGCCTGGTGCGCGCCGCTCCCGTCAAGCCCGTGTGGCTTGCAACGGACAGGTACTGACTGTTGGCGGCGACGCCCCCGTGCGCGTGCAGTCCATGACCAACACTGACACGGTCGATGTCATTGGAACCGCCATTCAAGTCAAAGAATTGGCGCTGGCCGGCTCTGAGATGGTGCGCATCACGGTCAATACCCCGCAAGCCGCGCAGGCGGTTCCGCATATCCGGGAGCAACTCGATCGCATGGGTATCGATGTGCCGCTGATCGGCGACTTCCACTACAACGGTCACACCTTACTAACCAGCTACCCCGAATGTGCGCAGGCCCTCTCCAAATACCGCATCAATCCGGGCAATGTGGGAAAAGGCGATAAACATGACCGTCAATTCGGTCAGATGATCGAAGCGGCGATGCGCTGGGACAAGCCCGTGCGCATTGGTGTGAATTGGGGGAGCCTGGATCAGGAACTGCTGGCCAGTCTGATGGATGAGAACAGCCGCCGAGCTGTGCCTTGGGATGCCAAACCGGTGATGTACGAAGCCCTGATCAGCTCGGCCATTGACTCGGCCCGTCTGGCCGAGCGTATGGGCATGGATGGCAACCAGATCATTTTGTCGTGCAAGGTCAGCGGGGTGCAGGATTTGATCGCGGTCTACCGGGAGCTGGCCCGCCGTTGCGATTACGCCCTGCATTTAGGACTGACCGAAGCCGGCATGGGTGCCAAGGGCACGGTGGCTTCCAGCACGGCGCTGTCCATCCTGTTGCAAGAGGGGATCGGTGACACCATCCGGGTCTCGCTGACCCCGCAGCCGGGTGAATCGCGCACCCAGGAAGTGGTCATCGCTTCCGAAATTTTGCAGGCCTTGGGGCTGCGCACCTTTGTGCCCAGTGTCACCGCCTGTCCGGGTTGTGGTCGAACCACCAGCACCACGTTTCAGGAGCTGGCCAAGCAAATCGACGATTTTTTGCGCGACCAAATGCCGGTCTGGCGCAAGCAGTATCCCGGCGTAGAAACCTTGCGTCTGGCCGTGATGGGCTGCATCGTGAACGGTCCGGGTGAGAGCAAGCACGCCGACATTGGTATTAGCCTACCTGGCACGGGAGAGGCGCCGGCAGCGCCCGTGTTCATCGATGGTGAAAAGCGTCTGACCTTGCGGGGTGAGACGATTGCGCAGGACTTCCAGAAAATTGTCGAGGACTACATCCAAACCCGCTTCGGCGGGGCGACACAGACCCCCTAATGTTGATTTCAAATGACTGAGAAAACGATGCCTGTGAAGGCTGAGAAACTGGTGGCCGTCAAAGGCATGAACGACATCCTGCCGCCCGATTCGGCGCGTTGGGAGTGGCTCGAAGGCCAAGTGCGTGAGTTGATGGCTCGCTACGCCTACGGCAACATCCGTACCCCCATTCTTGAACCGACAGCCTTGTTCGTTCGGGGTTTGGGCGAGGTGACTGACATTGTCGAAAAAGAGATGTACTCCTTTGAAGACAAGCTCAATGGCGAAAAACTGACCTTGCGACCTGAGGCTACGGCTGGTGTGGTTCGTGCCGTGGTCGAACACAATCTGCTGTATGAGGGCGGCAAACGTCTGTACTACATGGGGCCGATGTTTCGCCATGAGCGGCCCCAGCGCGGCCGCTACCGGCAGTTCCATCAGATTGGTGCCGAAGCGCTGGGTTTTGCAGGCGCTGAAGTGGATGCCGAGCTGATCTTGCTTGCTCACGCTTTGTGGCAGCAGCTGGGACTGGAAGATGTGCAACTGCAACTCAACAGCCTTGGGCAGCCGGATGAACGCCGACTGCACCGAGCAGCATTGATTGCTTATTTTGAGCAGCACGCCGATCAATTGGACGAAGACGCTCGTCGTCGCCTGCACCTGAACCCGCTGCGTATCCTGGACACCAAAAACCCGGCCATGCAAAGCTTGGTGGCCGACGCCCCCAAGTTGCTGGATTTTCTGGGTGAAGCCTCCTTGGCCCACTTTAACCGGGTGCGTGAGATCTTGGACGCCAATGACGTGCGCTACCAGATCAACCCGCGCCTGGTGCGTGGCATGGACTACTACAACCTCACCGTGTTTGAATTTGTGACTACCCGGCTGGGTTCGCAGGGCACGATTTGTGGCGGCGGCCGGTATGACTACCTGATTGAGCAGATCGGCGGCAAGCCGTCACCGGCCGTTGGCTGGGCTTTGGGTGTGGAGCGGGTACTGGAGCTGCTCAAAGAGCAGGGAGCCGAGCTCTCTGCCACTGACTTGGACGTCTACGCCGTGATTCCCGAGGTGCAGGCCTTGCCGGTGGCCATGCAGTGCATCCAAAGCTTGCGACGTGCCGGCGTGCGCGTCCAGATGCACGCAGGAACGGGGGAGGCCATGGGCAGCATGAAATCCCAGTTCAAACGGGCCGATGCCAGCGGCGCGCATTACGCCCTGATTTTTGGTGCAGATGAGTTGGCGCAGCATGAAGTGACGGTGAAGTCCTTGCGCGATGGCGCAGGCAATCAGACCCGTTATTCTTTGAATCAACCGTCTGAGTGGGCCAGCCACCTACAATCGCGTACTTAATTCGTAAAGTTTTCACATGTCAAACCATCTCGATCTCGAAGAACAGGAACAGCTTGAAGAGCTCAAGCATTTTTGGAAACAGTACGGCCAGCTCATCAACGCCGTCCTGATTGCCATTCTGTTGGTCGTTGCGGGTTGGAACGCCTACGCTTACTGGAGCCGTCAACAAGCAGCGCAAGCCTCTGCTTTGTTTGATGAAATAGAGCGCGTGGCGCGTGCGGGCGATACCGAACGCTTGGACCGCGTCCTGGGGGACATGAAGGACAAGTTTGCTTCCACGGCTTATGCGCAACAAGCCAGCTTGATGGCGGCCAAGGTTTACGCCAATGCGGGAAAAAACGATGCCGCCAAGTCGGCGTTGTTGTGGGTGGCAGATAAATCCTCCGACGAGGGGTATGCGGCCATCGCGCGCCTGCGCTTAGCGGGTGTGTTGATTGACACGCAAGCTTATGACGAAGCGCTTAAACAATTGAGCGGACCGTTTCCAGGTGACTTCGTGGCCTTGGCTGCGGACCGACGCGGTGATGTCTATTCGGCTCAAGGCAACAAAGCCTTGGCAGGCCAGGAGTACCTCAAGGCCTTTAAAGGCTTGGAAGCCGGCACTGAATACCGCCGTATGGTGGATGTCAAACTTGCCGCCCTGGGATTGAGCCCGGCAGCACCGGCTGACGCGACGGTCGAGGTCAAGAAGTGAATCCTGTAGTTTCCCTGTGCAGGGCCCCTTGGCGAAGCCTGGGGTGCGTCATGGTCGGCTTGGTGTTGGTTGCGTGTTCCAGCTCAAGCCTCAAACCTCAACCGGCTGAACTCCCGGCTAACCCGAAACTTTTCAGTGTTCGTCAGGCTTGGAGCCTGGACGCCGGGCCCGTGAATTTTCCGCTGGAGATGCGTGCTGTTGGGAGCTCTGTGGCCGTGGCTAACGCGCTGGGCGTGGTCACGATGCTGGACGCTCGTACCGGCGAGAAATTGTGGCAATTGGCATTGGGAACACCACTGTCTGCAGGGGTGGGGCATGACGGGCGCAAGGCTGCAGTCATCACCCGAGACAATGAATTGGTGGTCATGGCCGCAGGGGCGGAACTTTGGCGCCAACGACTCACGGCGACGAGTTACACCGCGCCTTTGGTCGCAGGCGAGCGCGTTTTTGTGCTCAATGCTGATCGCTCCGTGTCAGCTTATGACGGCTTGACGGGGCGGCGTTTGTGGAACCAATCCCGCCAAGGCGAGCCCTTGATATTGCGCCAGTCTGGTGTACTGCTGGCCGTGGGTGACACCTTGGTTGTGGGGCTGTCCGGCAAATTGGTCGGCATGAATCCCATGAACGGCAGTGCCCGTTGGGAAGTGCCCTTGGCGTCTCCACGCGGAACCAATGATGTCGAGCGTTTAGTCGACCTGGTGGGGCCGCCTGCTCGTATCGGTAATGTGGTGTGCGCACGTGCTTTTCAGGCCGCGGTAGCTTGTGTCGATACTGTACGCGGCGCCCTGCTGTGGACTAAGCCCGCCAACGGCGCGGTCGGCGTTCAGATGGATGAGAGCTATGTCTTTGCAATTGAGGCGGATGGCACGATTCAAGCCTTCAAGCGCGCGGACGGCGAGCAAGCCTGGAATTTGCAGCAGTTCCGTTGGCGTCAGCTGAGCGCCCCGATTTTGGCCGGACCCTCGATAGTGGTCGGCGATGACAGCGGCTTCTTGCATTTCCTGTCGCGAGAAAACGGTGCGGTGCAAAACCGCATGAGCACAGATGGCTCGGCCATCGCCACGCAACCGGTGGTTGCCGGCAACACCTTGGTGGCCATCACGCAGCGAGGCGGCGTGTATGGATTTAAACCCGAATAAGCCTTCATGAAACCTGTTCTCGCATTAGTGGGTCGACCCAATGTCGGCAAATCTACGCTTTTCAATCGGCTCACCAAGTCGCGCGATGCCATCGTGGCCGACTTTGCCGGCCTCACACGTGACCGCCATTACGGCAATGGCAAGCAGGGCAAACACGAGTACATCGTGATTGACACCGGCGGCTTTGAGCCCGACGCGAGCAGCGGCATTTACAAAGAAATGGCCAAGCAAACGCAGCAGGCCGTGGCCGAAGCGGATGTGGTGATCTTTGTAGTCGACGCCCGCGCAGGTGTCTCCGGTCAAGACCACGACATTGCCAAATACCTTCGAAAACTTGGAAAGCCCTGTCTCTTGGTGGCCAACAAAGCCGAGGGCATGCAAGAGGGTGTTCGTTTGGGAGAGTTTTTTGAGCTCGGCCTGGGTGAGGTGATTCCAGTCTCCGCAGCACACGGTCAGGGTATCCGGTCCTTGGTCGATTTGGCACTGGAACCCTTGAACTTGCCTGATGAAGAGGACGAGGATGAGGCGCGCGCGCCCGGCGTGATTCGCTTGGCCGTAGCGGGGAGACCCAATGTGGGCAAGTCCACCCTGATCAACACTTGGCTTGGCGAAGAGCGCCTGGTCGCGTTTGATTTGCCAGGCACCACCCGCGACGCCATTTCGGTTCCGTTTGAGCGCAACGGCCAAAAGTTTGAGCTGATCGATACCGCCGGCTTGCGTCGCAAGGGGCAGGTGTTTGAAGCCATCGAGAAGTTCTCTGTGGTTAAAACATTACAAGCCATTGAAAACGCCAATGTGGTGTTGCTGCTGTTGGATGCGACACAAGGCGTGACCGATCAGGATGCGCACATTGCAGGTTACGTGTTGGAGAGTGGACGTGCCGTGGTCTTGGCCGTTAACAAATGGGACACCGTGGACGATTACCAGCGTCAGTTGGTGCAGCGCTCGATTGAGACGCGCTTGGCGTTTCTCAAATTTGCAGCACTCCACTTCATTTCCGCCAAAAAACGTCAAGGTTTGGGACCTGTGTGGTCTTCCATCACCCAAGCCTATAAATCGGCGAACTGCAAGATGTCGACGCCAGTGCTCACCCGTTTGTTGCTGGAATCTGTGCAGTTCCAAACGCCTAAGAAAACCGGCATGTACCGTCCCAAGCTGCGCTATGCGCATCAAGGGGGGATGAACCCGCCGGTGATTGTTATCCACGGGAATTCGCTTGAACATGTGACCGAGGCCTACAAACGCTTTTTAGAAGGACGATTCCGAAAAGAATTTGATCTGGTCGGCACACCGCTGCGAATAGAAATGAAAACCTCGTCGAATCCTTACGCCGACAAAGACAAGGACTAAGCCTGAAATTCAACCCTTAAAATCAGTTTAAGGGACGGATTTGACGTGAAAAATATAACGTACGGGGCCGAAAAACCTCTGGTTTTCGACTGTTTATCCCGTCGTGTGGTATTGTCTGTGTTTCAACTGTAACTCTTGAACACGGAGAATATCGTGAGCAACAAAGGCCAATTACTACAAGACCCGTTTCTCAATGCTTTGCGCAGAGAACACGTGCCGGTTTCCATCTATCTGGTGAATGGAATCAAACTTCAAGGACAGATCGAGTCATTCGATCAGTACGTTGTGTTGCTGCGCAACACGGTCACTCAAATGGTTTACAAGCATGCGATCTCAACCATCGTGCCGGGACGTGCTGTGAATTTTTCTGCAGGTGACACCCCGGAATCCGAGCCGGCATGAGGCCAATCCAGCGCGCGCCATGTCGCGCTGAGGCCGCTTGCACCGCTTGTGTTTGCAAGTCATTGCAAATCTCTTGAGCGCTTCCTCCGATCGCTCCGACGCCCCCACACTTTTGGTGGGTGTGGACTTGGGCTACCCCCATTTTGACGCTGAGCTCGAAGAGTTGGGCTTGTTGGCCCAAACGGCCGGACTCAAACCCGTCGCGCGTGTTGTCTGCAAGCGCAAAGCACCTGATGCAGCTTTGTTTGTGGGCAGTGGCAAGGCCGACGAAATCAAGGAGCTGGCGACCCTTTATGGCGCCACAGAGGTCTTGTTTGACCAAAGCTTGAGTCCGGCGCAGCAAAGAAACCTTGAGCGCCATCTGGAGCTGCCCGTCAACGACCGCACGCTCCTCATCCTGGAGATTTTTGCCCAACGTGCCCGTAGCCATGAGGGCAAGTTGCAGGTGGAATTGGCGCGCTTGCAATACCTCAGCACGCGCCTGGTTCGACGCTGGTCGCACTTGGAACGGCAAACGGGCGGGGCAGGGGTGCGAGGTGGTCCTGGAGAGAAGCAAATTGAATTGGACCGCCGCATGATCAGCGAGTCCATCAAGCGCACCAAGGAGCGGCTGGTCAAAGTCAAGCGCCAGCGTCAGACCCAACGACGCCAGCGTGAACGTCGCGATGCGTTCAATATTTCACTGGTGGGCTACACCAACGCCGGTAAATCGACCTTGTTCAATGCGTTGGTCAAGGCGCGCGCTTATGCGGCTGACCAGCTCTTTGCCACGCTGGACACCACGACCCGTCAACTCTACTTAGGCGAAGCTGGGCGCTCGGCATCCCTGTCTGATACGGTGGGTTTTATCCGCGATTTGCCGCATGGCCTGATCGACGCCTTTCAAGCGACCTTACAAGAGGCCGTTGATGCTGATCTTTTACTGCACGTGGTTGACTTTTCGAATCCCGATTTTCCTGAGCAAATAGCGCAAGTCCAGTCCGTGTTGGCTGAGATCGGCGCCGCAGAGATTCCGCAAGTGTTGGTTTTCAACAAACTGGATGCTGTCCCTGTAGAGCGTCGTCCGGCCGTGTTTCAGGATGTTTACGATTTGGACGGGGTCCCGACGCCCCGCATTTTTGTCAGTGCGCGAGATTCCGAAGGTCTGCCGGGCTTGAGACAAGCGCTTGCACAGCGTTTGATGCATCAAAACCCTGCTGACGATGCTGATTCTTTTCTGACGGACAATCCGACCATGACTTGATGAACAGGCACAATGCCCGTTCTGTGATGAGCAACAACACCATGATGAAACTTTCTTCAAACACGTCCCGCTTGGCGCAGTGCTTGGCCCGGTTTCGAGGCATGTTCAACCTGAACGATCCCCAATGGGGCCGGGGTGAAAACAAACCCGCTGACACCGGACAACAAGAGCCGAACCGTCCCCAGTCCGATGTGCCCCCTCAGGCTGACTCCGGACGCGGTGCCAAACCTTCCTCAAACCAAGGCCCACCTGATCTGGATGAAATGTGGCGCGACCTGAACCGCAAGCTCGGTGGTTTGTTTGGTGGCGGCCGTGGCGGCAAGCCGCCTAAAAACGGTGGGAATTTTCAGCCTGATATGAAAAGCGCCGGGATCGGCTTAGGCCTGATCGCCGCAGTGGCTGTGCTCATCTGGTTGGGCACCGGCTTTTTCATTGTGCAAGAGGGCCAACAAGCCGTCATCACCCAGTTTGGCAAATACAAATCCACGGTGGGGGCCGGTTTTAACTGGCGGCTGCCATACCCTGTGCAGCGCCATGAACTGATTTTCGTGACCCAGATCCGTTCGGTCGATGTGGGCTTAGACACCGTCATCAAAGCCACGGGCTTGCGGGAATCCGCCATGCTGACCGAAGATGAAAACATTGTCGAGATCAAGTTTGCCGTGCAGTACCGACTGAATGACGCACGCGCTTACCTCTTTGAAAGCAAGAGCCCGGCCGATGCCGTGGTGCAAGCCGCAGAGACCGCGGTTCGCGAAGTGGTCGGGAAAATGAAAATGGACGCGGCTTTGTCTGAAGACCGCGATCAGATTGCCCCGCAGGTCCGCAAACTCATGCAGACGATTCTGGATCGCTACAAAGTCGGTATCGAAGTCGTGGGCATCAACATGCAGCAAGGCGGGGTTCGTCCGCCCGAGCAAGTGCAAGCCGCTTTTGATGATGTGCTTAAAGCGGGTCAGGAACGCGAGCGCTCTAAGAATGAAGCGCAAGCCTACGCCAATGATGTGGTGCCGCGCGCCATTGGTTCTGCTTCACGCTTGAAGGAAGAAGCGCTGGCCTACAAGTCACGCATCGTGGCCCAAGCGCAAGGCGATGCCCAGCGCTTTCGCTCCATTCTGACCGAGTACCAAAAAGCGCCGCAGGTCACCCGGGACCGTTTGTACCTCGAATCCATGCAGCAGATTTATGGCAATGTGACCAAAGTACTGGTGGAATCTAAGCAGGGGTCAAACCTGTTGTACTTGCCTCTGGACAAGATCATGCAACTTGGCGCAAGCCCTGAACCCGCTGCGGTTGGGGCCTCCACCAACACCGTACCTGCAACGAGTTCTACAAATACGGCCAATCCCAACAACCCCGGCGATGCCCGTGCCCGTGATGGTGCCCGTGCCCGCGACCGTGACGCACGATAGGAGCCCAGAATGAACCGGGTTGGATTTATTGTTTCTTCTTTGCTGGTGCTGTTGGCACTGGCCAGCTCCACTTTGTTTGTAGTGGATCAACGGCAATTTGGTGTGGTCTACGCTTTGGGTCAAATCAAAGAGGTGATCACCGAGCCGGGCTTGAACATCAAGTTGCCCCCGCCGTTCCAGAACGTCAGCTACATCGATAAACGCCTGCTCACCTTGGACAGCGCGGACAACGAACCCATGCTGACAGCGGAGAAGCAGCGCGTGGTGATCGATTGGTATGTGCGCTGGCGCATCACCGATCCGACCGAGTACATCCGCAATGTGGGCAACAACGAGGCTGCTGGGGCGAGCCAACTCAACCGCGTGGTTCGTAACGCGTTCCAGGAGGAAATCAACAAACGCACGGTGAAGGATTTGTTGTCCCTCAAACGCGAAGCCTTGATGGCGGACGTGAAAGCCGAAGTCTTGGGCAAAGTTCGTGGTGACAAACCTTGGGGCGTGGACGTGGTAGACGTACGCATCACCCGAGCCGATTATGTGGATGCCATCACTGAATCGGTCTACCGCCGCATGGAAGCCGAGCGCAAGCGCGTGGCCAACGAGCTGCGATCTACGGGCGCTGCTGAGGGCGAAAAGATCCGCGCCGATGCCGATCGTCAGCGGGAAATCACGGTGGCCAATGCCTACCGGGATGCGCAAAAAATCAAAGGTGAGGGCGATGCAGAAGCCGCGCGCATCTATGCCGAAGCCTTTGGACGGGATCCGCAATTTGCCCAGTTTTACCGAAGCCTGGAGGCTTACAAAGCCAGTTTCAGCAAGAAAAGCGATGTGATGGTGGTCGATCCGTCGAGTTCTGAGTTCTTCAAAGTTTTTCGGGGGCAGCAAGCTCCTGCTGCGGCGAAGAAGTGACGGTGGACAGCACGACTTTTTGGACTGCGCTCGCGCTCGTGTTGGTCATTGAAGGGCTTTTTCCTTTGATTTCACCCCAGGGTTGGCGGCGCATGTTTGCGCAAATACTGGCGCTTCAAGACGGCCAAATCCGTTTTTTTGGGCTGTGCAGCATCGGTATTGGGGTTATGTGGCTGATTTGGCTTCGGTTTTGAGCAATTCAGCCTCTTAAGACCGGTAAAATTCGGTTTTTAACAGCTCCCCCACCTTCACATGTCTGCCTGGGTCCTGCCGGATCACATTGCCGATGTCTTGCCTTCCGAGGCCCGTCACATCGAAGAACTACGTCGCGATTTGCTGGACATGGCGCGCTGCTATGGCTATGAGTTGGTGATGCCGCCGCTGCTTGAGCATTTGGATTCCTTGCTCACCGGTACGGGCAAAGCGCTCAATCTGCAAACCTTCAAGCTGGTCGACCAACTCTCGGGTCGCTCCATGGGGCTGCGCGCTGACACCACCCCGCAAGTCGCGCGCATTGATGCGCACTTGCTCAATCGTGCAGGCGTTACTCGCCTTTGCTATGCAGGCTCGGTAGTTCACACCCGCCCCGCCAGCCCGCATGCCACCCGTGAGCCCTTTCAGTTTGGTGCAGAAATCTACGGCCATGCCGGCTTGGAGGCCGATCTGGAAGTGCTCCAGCTGGCGCTGGACTGCCTCAAAGCCTCTCAGCAACCTACCTTCACGGTTGATTTAGCAGACGTGCGCATTGTGAGCGCGCTGCTGGCCGACGTGAAGGTCAGCGCCGAAACGCTGGATCAGGTGCACGCCGCATTGGCGGTTAAAGATGCCAGTGGCTTGGCCCACCTCACACGTGATTTCCCTGCGGCATCGCGTGAGGGCCTGTTGGCTTTGCTGCAGCTCTATGGCGATGTGTCGGTTTTGGCTGAGGCAGAAAAAGTTTTACCAGCGTTGCCGGCGGTCCGTGAAGCTCTGCACAGTTTGTCATGGCTGGCCAAACAGCTGCCCGACGTGGCTTTGAGCTTTGACCTGGCCGATTTACGCGGTTATGCCTATTACAGCGGCGTTCGATTCGCCGTGTACGCGCCTGGCGCCAGTGATGCCTTGCTGCGTGGCGGTCGCTACGACGAGGTAGGCGCCGTGTTTGGCCGCAAGCGCCCGGCAGTGGGCTTCAGTTTGGACATCAAGAACCTGGTTCAAGTGGTTCCTTCGCGCGCTCTGCGGGCGGCCATTCGTGCCCCCTGGGGTCAAACAGCTGATTTACGCGAGGCGATTGCGGCCCTGCGCTCACAAGGTGAGACGGTGGTGTGCGTGTTGCCCGGGCACGAGAGTGAAGTTGACGAGTTTGAATGTGATCGAGAGCTTCGCCAAGTCTCGGGTCGGTGGGTGCTGAGCCCGCTGTGATGGTGCGGCAGTTGAGCCGATGGGTCAGCCCCTCGTGAAGTCTTTAAAAAATTTAGTTTTGAGAACCAAGAGATGAATACAAGCAAAGGTCGTCACGTTGTTGTGGTGGGAACCCAGTGGGGTGATGAGGGCAAAGGCAAACTGGTGGATTGGCTCACCGAGAGCGCTCAAGGCGTGGTGCGTTTCCAGGGGGGTCATAACGCGGGCCACACCTTGGTGATCAACGGCGTCAAAACCGCTTTGCACCTGATTCCCAGCGGCATCATGCGCGCGGGCGTGAAGTGCTACATCGGCAACGGTGTGGTCTTGTCGGCTGCCAAGCTGTTTGAAGAAATCGAAGGGCTTGAAAAAGCCGGTGTGGAAGTGCGTTCGCGCTTGCGCATCAGCGAGGCTTGTCCTTTGATTCTGCCGTTTCACGCGGCACTCGATGTGGCACGCGAGGCTGCGCGCGAACAAGGTGGCACGGAAAAAATCGGCACCACCGGACGTGGCATCGGACCGGCCTATGAGGACAAAATTGCACGTCGCGCCTTGCGGGTGCAGGACCTGAAATACCCCGAGCGCTTCGCCAGCAAGTTGCGCGAACTGCTGGATTTGCACAACCATGTGCTCACCACTTACCTGGGTTCGCAGAAGTTTGTGTTTGGCGATGCCCTGAAACCGTATATACAGAACGGTGCGGTCCAGTTCGAGGCGGTGTTCGCTGAGGCCATGCGCCATGCCGAATTGCTCAAGCCCATGATGGCCGATGTATCGCGTGAGCTCAATGAAGCCCACCACCGCGGCGACAACCTCTTGTTTGAAGGGGCCCAAGGCACCTTGCTGGATGTGGACCACGGCACCTACCCCTATGTGACTTCCAGCAACTGCGTAGCAGGCAATGCGGCTGCGGGTTCCGGTGTGGGGCCAGGGATGCTGCACTACATTTTGGGCATCACCAAAGCGTATTGCACCCGTGTCGGCGGCGGGCCTTTCCCCACCGAACTGGACTGGGAAAAGCCGGGAACACCGGGTTACCACATGAGCACGGTGGGCGCGGAAAAGGGCGTCACCACCGGACGCTCGCGCCGCTGTGGCTGGTTCGATGCAGCCTTGCTCAAGCGCTCGGCCCAAGTGAACGGATTGACCGGACTGTGCCTGACCAAGCTCGATGTGCTCGATGGCTTGAGCGAATTACATCTGTGCACCGGCTATGAGCTCGACGGTGAAAAGATCGATATTTTGCCCATGGGCGCTGACGACATCGCCCGCTGCAAGCCCATTTATGAAGTCATGCCGGGTTGGACGGACAGTACCGTGGGCGTCACCGATTACCAAAAATTGCCGCAAAGTGCGCGCCGCTACCTCGCGCGCATTGAAGAAGTGACGGGTGTGCCGATCCACATCATCTCCACCAGTCCGGACCGTGACCACACCATCATGATGCGTCACCCGTTTCAAGCTGACTCGGTTGTTTAAGACTTCGGCTGTGTCGCATTCGCATTTTGAAATTGAGCCCAGCATTCACCCCCAAACCCAGGAGCCATTCATGTTGACGGAAGACGGTAAGCACTTGTATGTGAGCTACGACGAATACCACAACCTGATCGAAAAGCTTGCTATCAAAATTCATCAGTCTGGTTGGGAGTTCGACACCATTTTGTGTCTGGCCCGTGGTGGTATGCGCCCCGGCGATGTGTTGTCGCGTATTTTTGAAAAACCGCTGGCCATCATGTCCACCAGCTCTTACCGCGCCAACGCCGGTACGACCCAGGGGCACTTGGATATTGCCAAATACATCACCACCCCCGAGGGCGAAATCGCCGGTCGCGTGCTGTTGGTGGATGATCTTGCGGATTCTGGCTTCACACTCAATGCGGTGATTGACATGTTGCGCAGAAGCTACCCGGCCATCACCGATTTGCGTACCGCTGTCTTGTGGACCAAAGCAGTGTCTAAATTCCAGGCGGATTACTCGGTCGAATTTTTGCCAACCAACCCTTGGATCCATCAACCTTTTGAGAGCTATGACAGCATGCGCGTGAGCCACCTGCTGTCCAAGTGGAAGGTCTGATTGAAGGTGACGATCATGCGTGACAAAACCACGGCATTGATCCACCACAGCTACCAGCCCCCTGAAGGGTTTGAGTCCCCTCAAGCCGGGGTGTTCAAGGCGTCCACGGTCATCTTTCCCAATGTCCAGGCCATGCGGGAGCGCAACTGGAAAGACAAGTCCGGCTACACCTACGGGCTGCATGGCACCCCCACCACCTTTTTACTGGAAGAACGTTTGTGTGCCCTCGAAGGGGGGCTGCAATGCGTGTTGACGCCCAGTGGTCTGAGCGCCATCAGTCATGTAGGGCTTGCACTGCTCCAACCCGGTGATGAAGTACTCATCCCCGATAACGCTTATGGACCCAGCCGGGACTTGGCAGCGCAGACCTTCAAGGGCTTGGGCATCACCCACCAGTTGTATGACCCGATGGATGTCGCTGACCTGCGTCGGCGCATCGGCCCCAAGACCCGACTGGTGTGGCTCGAAGCAGCCGGTTCGGTCACGATGGAGTTTCCCGATCTGATCGCTCAGGTGCGGGTGTGCCGTGAAAGACAGGTTTTGTGCGCACTGGACAACACCTGGGGCGCAGGACTGGCATTCCAGCCCTTTGATCTTGCACCCGGCTTGGGCGTGGACATCAGCGTACACGCCTTGACCAAATACCCCAGTGGCGGCGGCGATGTGCTCATGGGCAGCATCATCACAAGGGATGAAGGCCTGCATCTGCGTATCAAGCTGTGCCACATGCATCTGGGCACCGGCGTGGGCGCCAACGATGCCGAGCTGATCTTGCGCTCATTGCCCAGCATGGCACTTCGCTATGCAGCCCATGACCGCACGGCGCGTCTGTTGGCTGAGCATTGCCTGAGTCGACCTGAAATTGCTCAGGTGCTGCATCCCGCATTGCCGGATTCACCAGGCCACGCCCACTGGCAAAACTTGTGCGGGTCCGAGCCAGGGGGCGCTGCAGGCCTGTTCAGCATCGTTTTTGACGCGCGCTACAGTCAGGCTCAGGTCGACGACTTCTGCAATGCTTTGCGCTTGTTCAAGCTCGGCTACAGCTGGGGCGGCCCCATGAGTTTGGTGGTGCCATACGAATTGGCCCGAATGCGCACAGCCTGGCCTACGCACTTGGCTAAAGGCACCCTGGTGCGCTTTTCGGTGGGTCTTGAGTCTGCGGCGGACCTCCAAAAGGACTTGGACCAGGCCCTGGCCACCATGCACCGCTGAGTTGGTGTTTTCCGCAGTAGGCAGCACCAGGCCTACGGCTTAGGCTAGGTCCTCATGACCGATGCCTCTTCCACACCCTATCAACCACCGCCCCCCATCGGGCCGCAACGTCAACTGTTGCCGGTGACGCTGGCCGACCCGCTGCGCTGGCTGGGACGGGGCTGGCAGGACCTGTGGCACGCCAAAGGCATTGCGCTGTTTTATGGGTTCTTTTTCTGGGCCATGGCTGTCTTGCTCGGGGCGATTTTTCACAACATGCCTGAATACACCATGTCATTCGCCTCCGGCTGTTTGCTGGTGGGCCCTTTCATGGCGATGGGCTTGTACGAGGTGAGCCGATACCGGGAGCAGGGCCAGGCGCCGGAGCTGACGGCTTCACTCACCTGCTGGGATTCCCACCTGGGCACCATGGGCATGCTGGTGCTGGTTTTGATCGTGTTGGAGTTGCTCTGGGGGCGTGCCTCTCTGGTCGTGTTTGCGGTTTTTTTCAACACCGGCATGCCCTCTACGGCGGGCGTTCTGCAGGCGGTGTTCAGTCCTGACAACTGGGAGTTTCTTGCGGTCTATCTGGTGGTGGGGGGCTTTTTCGCCGCGCTGGTCTTCGCCAGCATGGTGGTGTCTTTGCCCATGATTTTGGACCGCGACACCGATGCCATTTCAGCAGCCATCACCAGCATCCAGGTGGTCTACACCCACACGCTTGTGTTGGCTTGGTGGGGCTGTCTCATCACCATCTTGGTGGTGCTTGCGCTGTTGCCTTGGGGGGCAGGGCTTTTGATGGTTGGCCCTTGGTTGGGTCATGCGAGTTGGCATGCTTACCGGGGCACCGTTCAATGGGACGACCGTTAGACGACCCGCAAATTCGGGGTTGATCGCCCTCAGGTTTCAGTTTCAGTTTCCGGTTCTAAGGACTCAGGACTCAGTGTCGACCAAGCGCTGGGCCAGTTCCAACATCGCCTCGTGTGAGCGATTGGCCGGGGCGATGATGGGCGCCTTTTCAAACTGCGTGAAGTTACGCGTCATCGATTGCACATACACCGGGTCGTAGTGTTGGACCAGTAATTCACGCACCACCGCTTGGGTCTGGCCACTGTTGACTTGCGCCTTCCAAGCCTGCACGACGGATTTGCCCCGAATTTCGGTCAGCGCATCGAGCCGATCGCAAAAAGCCTCTGAGCGTTGAACAAAATAATCGTAGTCTTCCATGAGCAAGGCCACCCGTTCCTCGTCCGAGAGAGCGAGGCTCAAACAAGGGGCGGCCCGCATGGCCTGAACCAAGGCATCGGGCACCGCCACATTGCCCACCTTTTTGCTTTCGCTCTCGATGTACACCGGACGTGACGCATCGAGTTGACGCAATGCATTCCAGACCAAGGTGTCGAAGTGTTTTTGGGTCGGCTGCTCTACGCCCGGAATGGCCCCGAGCACCGAGCTGCGGTGCCGTGCCAGGCCTTCCAAATCCAGTACCTGTGCGCCAACCTGTGACAAGGCATGCAACAAACGGGTTTTGCCCGAGCCCGTCGTGCCGCAGACCACGCGCCACTGAATCGGGGCCACCCGCTGCGCGATGTCCAACAAGAGCGCGGCACGAAAAGCCTTGTAGCCGCCGTCAATCAGCGTCACTCGAAAGCCGATCTGGTCCAACACCAGTGAGAGCGAGCCGCTGCGCTTGCCGCCGCGCCAGCAATACGCCAGGGGCTTCCAGTCCTTGGGCTTGTCGATGACCTCGCGTTCGATGTGCGCTGAAATATTGCGAGCGGCCATGGCAGCACCACGTTTTTTAGCCTCAAACGCGTCGATTTGCTTGTACATCGTGCCCACGACTTTGCGCTCTTCATTGTTGAGCGTGGGCCAGTTCACGGCACCGGGCAAATGGTCCAGCGCGTACTCATCTTCACTGCGGGCGTCAATGATGGTGTCAAACGTGTCGAGTTGGTGCAGCGCCTCGTCGGCGCTCAAAAGGGTGAGGCTCATAGCAATTTTTGAAGTTCACGCCAGACGTTGTCCAGCATGATGGGATGGGCCTGCTCAGTGGGGTGAATATGGTCGCTTTGAAACAGGGTGTCAGCCTGGGGCACATCTGCCACCCCTTTGAGAAAAAACGGCACCAGCGCCACGCGGTTGGATCGCGCCACTTTGACAAAGGTCTGGCTGAATTGCTCAGCATAGTCGGCGCCATAGTTAGGAGGCACCGCCATGCCCAACAACAGCACCCGGGCTTTGGCTTGCAGGGCCATTTGCGTCATGCGGTTAAGGTTGGTCTGGGTGGTGGTCACCGGCAGACCACGCAGGGCATCGTTGCCGCCGAGTTCGATGATCACATGGGTAGGTTTGTGCTGGGCCAAGAGCGCAGGCAGTCGGCTGGCCCCGCCTGCGGTGGTGTCGCCGCTGATGCTGGCGTTGACCACGGTGACCAGTTTGCCGCTGTCTTGGAGCCGTTTTCCCAGCAAAGCCACCCAGCCGCTGCCCCTTTTGAGGCCATACTCAGCACTGAGCGAGTCGCCGACCACCAGAATGGTCTGTTGCGGTGAGGTCGCAGCCGCGCAAACCCCTACGCTGGCCAAGAGCACAGCGGTCGCGATACAGTGACGGCGAACCAAAGAAAAAACCATGTCAGATTCCATTATTTCCGTAGAGCATGTGTACAAGGCGGTGACTGACTCCAGCGGCACCCTGGACATTTTGCGCGATATTGACTTCACGCTAAAGGCGCGTGAAACCGTGGCTATTGTCGGTGCTTCCGGCTCAGGTAAAAGCACCTTGTTGTCGATTGTGGCGGGTTTAGACACCCCCACCCGGGGCACGGTGCGCTTGGCCGGTCAGGATCTGTTTGCGCTGGATGAAGATGCCCGTGCCCAACTGCGCGCCCAAAAAGTCGGTTTTGTGTTTCAGAGCTTTCAGTTGCTGGGCAACCTCACGGCTTTAGAAAACGTCATGCTGCCCTTAGAACTGGCGGGTGAAAAAAATGCCCGGGCAGCGGCCCAGCGCATGCTCACCCGGGTGGGTTTGGGCGAGCGGCTGAACCATTACCCCAAGGTGCTCAGCGGCGGTGAGCAGCAGCGGGTGGCCCTGGCACGGGCTTTTGTGGTGAAGCCCGCGGTGCTTTTAGCCGATGAACCCACCGGCAGTCTGGACTTTGCCACCGGCGAAAAAATCATGGCCTTGATGTTTGAGCTCAACCAAGAACAGGGCACGACCCTGGTGCTGGTGACCCACGATCCGGCGATTGCCCAGCGCTGCCAGCGCCGCATCACGATCGAGGCCGGGCAGGTGGCGCGATAATCAGCGCATGTCCTCTCCCAAAGTTCTCTTCGGCTTTCACGCCGTTGGCGTGCGTCTGAAGACCTCGCCCAAGTCCATCATTGAAATCTATTACGAGCCGACCCGACGCGATGCCCGTATGCGTCAGTTTCTGGAGCGCACCCGCGAGGCGGGTGTTCGGCTGATCGAGGCCGATGGCCTGCGCTTGTCCAAACTTTGCGGCAGCCATGGGCACCAGGGGGTGGCCGCGCGGGTGGAAGTGCTGGCCCAAGTCACTTCGCTGGATGATTTGTTGGACACGCTCACGGTGCCCCCGCTTTTGTTGGTGCTCGACGGCGTGACCGATCCGCACAACCTAGGCGCCTGTCTGCGGGTGGCCGATGGGGCCGGCGCGCATGCGGTGATCGCGCCCAAGGACCATGCGGTGGGCGTGAACGCCACGGTGGCCAAAGTGGCCAGCGGGGCCGCTGAGACGGTGCCTTATTTCATGGTGACCAATCTGGCCCGAACCTTGAATGAGCTCAAAGAGCGCAACATCTGGTGCATCGGCACCAGTGACGATGCACCCAAGACGGTTTACCAGGTGGACCTCAAGGGCCCGGTCGCGCTGGTGCTGGGGGCAGAGGGTGAAGGCATGCGTCAGCTCACCCGCAAGACTTGCGATGAGTTGGTCAGCATCCCCATGAAAGGTGCGGTGGAGAGCCTGAACGTTTCGGTCGCCAGCGGCGTGTGTCTTTACGAAGCCTTGCGTCAGCGCGGCTGAGTTCAGTTCACTTCAGCACTTCGAGCAGGCGGTCCAGGCCACCTTCGTTGATCGCCACCATGGCTTGCTCGCGCACTGTAGGCTTGGCGTGGTAGGCCACGGATAAGCCAGCTTCGGCCATCATCGGCAAATCGTTAGCCCCGTCGCCCATGGCAATGGCCTGATCGGGGCGAATGCCTAACTCGGCACAGGTTTGCACGAGCATGCGGCGTTTTTCAGCGCCATCGCAAATATCGCCCCAAGGCTGATTCACCAAATGGCCGGTGAGTTCGTCATGGACGATCTCCAGCACGTTCGCACGCGTGAAGTCGATGCGCAGCAGGTCACGCACATGGTCTGAGAAAAAAGTGAAGCCGCCCGAGACCAGCAGCACCTTCAAGCCAGCCGCCTGACAGCGATGAACCAACGCTGCCGCGCCGGGGTTGAGCTGCAGACGCTGCGTCAGCACAGTGGTCATATCAGCCCGTGTCACCCCCTTGAGCAAGGCGACGCGGCGACGCAGGCTTTCCTTGAAGTCAGCGATTTCACCACGCATGGTGGCCTCGGTGATGGCGGCGACCTGAGCTTTGCGCCCTACGGCATCGGCGATTTCATCCACACACTCGATGTTGATGAGGGTCGAGTCCATGTCAAACGCGATCAGCTTGAAGTCCTGCAAGCGCCAAGCTGTGGTGTGGCCTTGAACAAACAGTCCGGGAGAAATTTCTTGGGTCGGCATGAGCTCTTGGGCGTCTTAGGCGGTCAGGGTTTCGGGTTTGGGCTGTCCCAAAGAACGCAAGACATCGCGCACCAGCTGGGCACGGGCCTTGGGGTCGGGCAGTTCGCGCTCAATGCGCAGTTTTTCATTGCCCGCCAGTTTGATGTGGCGGTTCTTCTGAATCAGCTCGATCACGCGCAGTCCATCAATCGGTGCGTTTTTGCGGAAGGTGAGGGTGATGAGGTGCGGTGCGGCGTCGACTTTGACCACGCCATAAGGCTGGCTGATCACGCGCAGGCGGTGCACATCGATCAGGGTCTGAGTTTGCGCCGGTAACTTGCCGAAGCGGTCCACGATTTCTTCCAGCAAGGCGTCAATTTGATCGGTGGTTTTGGCGGTGGCCAGTTTTTTGTAGAAGCTCAGGCGCATGTGCACGTCGCCGCAATAGTCCGAAGGGAGCAGGGCCGGGGCGTGCAGGTTGATGTCGGTGGTGACATTGAGCGGGGAGAGGAGATCGGGCTCCTTGCCTTCTTTGAGACAGCGCACCGCCTCAGACAGCATCTCGTTGTAAAGCTGAAAACCCACCTCCAGCATATTGCCGCTCTGGTTTTCGCCCAGTACTTCACCCGCGCCGCGGATTTCCAGGTCGTGCATCGCCAAGTAAAAGCCCGAGCCGAGTTCTTCCATGCCCTGAATGGCGTCGAGTCGCTGCTGGGCGTGCTTGGTGAGGCTGTCCACATCGGGCACCATCAGATACGCATAGGCTTGGTGGTGGCTTCGTCCGACTCGTCCCCGCAGCTGGTGCAATTGCGCCAGACCGAATTTGTCGGCGCGTGAAATCACGATGGTGTTGGCGCTGGGCACATCAATGCCGGTCTCAATGATGGTGGAGCACAGCAACAGGTTGTAGCGCTGGGCGATGAAGTCACGCATGACCGCTTCGAGCTGGCGCTCGGGCATCTGACCATGGGCCACGGCGATGCGGGCTTCGGGCAGGAGCTGCTCCAGGGCGAGACGACGGTTCTCAATCGTCTCCACCTCGTTGTGCAGGAAATACACCTGACCGCCCCGCTTGAGTTCGCGCAAAACAGCCTCACGGATGACGCCGGTGCCTTCGGAGCGCACAAAGGTTTTGATGGCCAGGCGGCGCTGCGGTGCGGTGGCGATCACGCTCAGATCGCGCAAGCCTTCGAGCGCCATGCCCAAGGTACGCGGGATGGGGGTGGCGGTGAGCGTGAGGACATCGACCTCGGCGCGCATGGCTTTCATCGCTTCTTTGTGACGCACGCCAAAGCGGTGCTCTTCATCAATGATGAGCAGCCCCAGATTTTTGAACTGAGTGGATTCGGACAGCAGCTTGTGCGTGCCCACGACAATGTCCACGCTGCCGTCAGCGATGCCCTTGAGCGCGGCTGTGACTTCTTTGCCCGAACGGAAACGGGAAATTTCAGCCACCTTCACCGGCCACTTGGAAAATCGGTCGACCAGTGTTTGGTAATGCTGTTCTGCGAGCAAGGTGGTGGGGGCCAGCAAGGCGACCTGGCGTCCGCCCAGAACAGCCACAAAGGCGGCGCGCAAGGCCACCTCGGTTTTGCCAAAGCCAACATCGCCGCAGACCAGCCGGTCCATCGGGCGCGGCGAGACCATGTCCTGAATCACCGCATGGATGGCGGCGCGTTGGTCAGGGGTTTCTTCAAAGCCGAAGTCATTGGCAAAAACTTCATAGTCCTGCGCCGCAAAGCGAAACGCGTGGCCCTCTCGCGCAGCGCGGCGGGCATAAATGTTGAGCAACTCGGCAGCCGCATCGCGTATCTGCTCGGCGGCACGACGCTTGGCCTTCTCCCATTGTCCCGAGCCCAGGCGGTGCAAGGGGGCCTCATCGGCACTCACGCCGGTGTAGCGGCTGATGAGCTGCAGCTGGCTGACCGGCACATACAGCGTGGCGTTATC
>CANGMW010000008.1 GCA_947454695.1 Comamonadaceae bacterium
AGTGGTAACGGTTGACGGTGAAATGTTCCGGCAAATTGGCAAAGACACCGCTTTGCGTGGTGTGGATGACACTGGTCTTGCCGTGCATGAGCGCTTGCGCGCGCACGATATTGCCGCCAAAAGCCGCGCCAATACTTTGGTGGCCCAGGCACACGCCCAGAATCGGCAGACGCCCGGCAAAGTGGCGAATGGCCGCGACTGAAATGCCCGCCTCGGCCGGCGAACAAGGCCCGGGTGACACCACCAGACGGTCGATCTCCCCGGCCACGAGCTTGGCCTCGATTTGCGCGACCGTGATTTCATCGTTGCGATGAACCTGCACTTGCGCGCCAAGTTCACCAAAGTACTGCACCAGATTGAAGGTGAAGGAATCGTAGTTGTCGATCATCAACAAGCGGGGGGTGGATGCCACGGCGTTCATTGCAGACCCTCCTCCACCAGTTCGCTGGCCCGCAAAAGCGCACGCGCTTTGGCCTCCGTCTCTTTCCACTCCAACTCAGGCACCGAGTCAGCCACCACGCCCGCCGCCGCCTGCACATACAGGGTGTTGTTCTTGATGATGCCGGTGCGAATGGCGATGGCCACGTCCATGTCGCCGGCGTAACTCAGGTAGCCGCAGGCACCGCCGTAAATGCCGCGCTTGCTCGGCTCGAGCTGGTCGATCAGTTCCATCGCATGCACTTTGGGCGCGCCGGTCAGCGTGCCCGCCGGGAAAGTGGCACGCAGCACGTCCATGGCCGACATGCCGTCGAGCAACAAACCTTCCACATTGCTCACGATGTGCATCACATGGCTGTAGCGCTCCACCACAAAGGCCTCGGTCACCTTCACGCTGCCGGTTTGGGCGATGCGCCCGATGTCGTTGCGCGCCAGATCGATCAGCATCACATGCTCGGCGCGCTCTTTGGGGTCGCCGATGAGCTCCTGCTCAGCCGCCTTGTCCAGCTCCGGCGTGGCGCCGCGCGGGCGCGTACCGGCCAGCGGACGGATCGTCACCTTCTGGCCCTCGGGCGTTTGCTCCTGGCGCACCAGAATTTCAGGCGACGCGCCCACCACATGGAAATCACCAAAGTGGTAGTAATACATGTAAGGCGAAGGGTTGAGCGTGCGCAGTGCGCGGTACAGCGACAAAGGCGACTCAGCAAACGGCTTGCTGATGCGCTGACCCACTTGCACTTGCATGAAGTCGCCCGCGGCGATCAGCTCTTTGGCGCGCTCCACCGCGGCGATGTAGTCCGCCTTGGCGAATTCGCGCTGTTGCGGGGCGCAAGCACTCGGCAAAGGCAAGGGCGCTTTCACCGGTGCGTCTAAGCGCTGACGCAGTGCTTGCAGCCGCGCGCTGGCCTGCACATAGGCCTGCGGCTGGGACGGGTCGGCGTAAACGATCAGCGAGAGCTTGCCCGAGAGGTTGTCAATGACCGCCAGCTCTTCGCACTGCAAAAGCAGGATGTCCGGACAACCCAAGGTGTCGGGCGGGCAGCTGTGGATGAGTTTTTTCTCGATGTGGCGCACCGTGTCGTAGCCAAAGTAGCCGGCCAGGCCGCCGCAAAACCGCGGCAAACCGGGCTCCAAAGCCACCTTGAAACGCTGTTGGTAGTCGGCGATGAAGTCCAGCGGGTTGCCCGCAGCGCGTTCGACCACCACACCATCGGTCACCACCTCGGTCACAGCCTGATCGCCAAAGCCGCTGGCGCGCAGCAGGGTGCGGGCAGGCAGGCCAATGAAGCTGTAGCGCCCGAAGCGCTCGCCGCCCACCACCGACTCGAGCAGGAAGCTGTGTTGGCCGCCGTCCTGGGAATGCGCCAGCTTCAAGTAGAGCGATAGCGGGGTTTCCAGGTCCGCAAAGGCTTGCACCATGAGCGGAATGCGGTTGTAGCCCTGTTGGGCCAGTGCTTGAAATTCGGATTCGGTCATCACAGAAAACTCCGGTATCGCGTGGCTCATTCAGATCAGGGGCCCCACGAGGCACGTCGTGCCAGATTCATTCAGTCAGCCGCTGAGGGAAACAGGGCGGGGAGAAGGCTGGTTGGCGCGCGCGCAAACGCCCCAAACCGGCCGGCGCGGCTTTAGCGCGCCATCTGCGGTGTACGCCAGGGCCAGGCTCCCCGGTCTGCGCAACCTGTGATGAAGATTCGGTGAATGAACATGCGCAAAGTTTAGCGCAAATCCTCAAGCGCTCTGAGGCCTGCGCCCTCAGCGCAAGGCCGTGCGCATGGCGTCAATCACCGCACGGTAGTCGGGCTTGCCGAAAATTGCGCTACCGGCCACAAAAGTGTCCGCCCCTGCATCGGCCACGCGGCGGATGTTGTCAGCTTTGATGCCGCCGTCCACCTCCAAACGGATGTCGCGGCCCGTGGCGTCAATGCGGCGACGCACCGCCTCAATCTTGCGCAGCGCCGAGTCAATGAAACTTTGCCCGCCAAAGCCCGGGTTGACGCTCATGATGAGCACCAGGTCGATGTCGTCGAGCACCCAATCCAGCACATCCAGCGGCTGCGCCGGGTTGAACACCAGCCCGGCCTGACAGCCCTTGGCCTTGATCGCCTGCACACTGCGGTGCACATGGCCTGAAGCATCCGGGTGGAAACTGATGAGGTCAGCGCCCGCATCGGCAAAGGCCTGCGCCAACGCATCCACCGGCTGCACCATCAGGTGCACATCGATCGGCACCGGCGTGCCGTCGGGCTTTTGGGCGTGCGCCTTGAGGGCCTGACACACCATGGGGCCGAAGGTCAGGTTGGGCACGTAATGGTTGTCCATCACGTCAAAGTGAATCCAGTCGGCGCCGGCAGCGATGACCTGACGGACCTCTTCACCCAGACGGGCAAAGTCAGCCGACAGGATGGAAGGGGCAATGCGGTAGGTTTTAGACATGGTTGGGATTTTCGCAGGTAGCATAGGCGTTTTGCGACTTATTGTTGCTTAAAACCCTTTTTTTGTCCCTCTACACGCCCATGCCTCATTTTCAGATCCACATCGATGTTCAGCCGCAGTACCTGCCCGAGCAATCGGACCCGGAAGAAGGCGTGTATTCATTCGCCTACACCATCAAAATCCGCAACGAGGGCGACGTGCCCGCGCAGCTGATTTCGCGCAGCTGGAACGTCAATGATGCCAACGGCCACACCGACAAAGTGCGCGGGCTGGGCGTGATCGGCCAGCAGCCGCTCTTGCAGCCCGGCGAGACCTTTGAGTACACCAGCGGGACACGGCTGCGTACCCCCACCGGCACCATGCACGGCAGTTATTTCTTCGTCACCGAATCGGGTGAGCGTTTCGATGTGGACATCCCCATGTTTGTGCTGGATGCTCTGAGCGCCAGCGGTGGCACCCGCACCTTGCATTGAACGCCTGGCTGGCACTCCCCGATGGCACTGGGCGAATTTGGACTGATCGAGCGCTTCTTCAAGCGCCCCGCCCGCCGAGCCGTCGTCGGGGTAGGTGACGACTGCGCCGTGTGGCAGCCGGGTGCCGGCATGCAACTGGCCATCTCCACCGACATGCTGGTCGAAGGCCGGCATTTTTTCCCGGATGTGGATCCGTTTTCTCTGGGCCACAAAGCGCTGGCCGTTAACCTGAGCGATCTGGCCGCCTGCGGCGCCACGCCCGCGGCCTTCACGCTGGCTCTGGCTTTGCCCACGGTGGACGAGGCCTGGCTGGCTGAATTTGCCCGGGGCCTCTTGACGCTGGCCGACGCCCACGCTTGCGAGCTCATCGGCGGCGACACCACCCAAGGGCCGCTCAACCTCTGCATCACCGTCCTGGGTGAAGTGCCGGCGGGCCTTGCGCTCTTGCGCAGCGGCGCGAAAGCCGGTGACGAGGTGTATGTCAGCGGCACACTCGGCGACGCGCGACTCGCCCTGCTGGCCCTCCAAGGCCAGCTGCGCTTGCCGGACAACGCATTAGCCTTGGCACGACAGCGTCTGGAACAGCCCACCCCCCGGGTGGCGCTGGGGCTGGCTTTGCGCGGTGTGGCCAGCAGCGCCATTGACCTGAGCGATGGTCTGGTGGGGGACTTGGGACATATCCTCAAAGCTTCGGGTTGCGGCGCCACGCTCAACACGCAGGCGCTGAGCCAATTGATGCTCATGGGCAGTTCGGCTTCAGCTGCGCCAACCCTGGCGCTCAGCTCAGATCAAGCGCTGACAGCGGTGCTCAATGGCGGTGACGACTACGAACTCCTGTTCACCGCGCCGGCAACATCGCGCGAAGCAGTGATGCAAGCAGCCTTGAAATCCGCCACCCGCGTCACACGCATTGGCCAAATGGATGCGCAACACGGACTGCGCCTGGTCGATGCGCAAGGCAAGCCCGTGACGGGCGAGTTCGCGTCGTTCAACCATTTCGCCTGAGCAACACGCGCGGCCTCCACCATAATCAATCCATGTCTGAAACACAGCCCCTGTTCCCCGAGCCCGCGGTCATCGCGCGGCCCGACCGGCGCTTTTTGAGGGCCCATCCTGCGCACCTCATCGCGCTGGGCTTTGGGGCGGGTCTCAGCCCCAAAGCACCCGGCACAGTCGGAACCCTTTGGGCCTGGCTGGTGTTTTTAATCATCATGCCCTGGATGAGCGATCTGCATTGGGGCCTGCTCATTACTGCATCCACCCTGCTCGGCTGGTGGGCTTGCACGGTGACTGCGCGTCACATGCAGGTGAGCGACCCCGGCAGCATTGTGTGGGACGAAGTGATTGCGTTCTGGCTGGTGCTGTGGCTGGTCATGCCCGCCGGCTTGCTGGAGCAGCTGGTGGCCTTTGGCCTCTTTCGTTTTTTCGATGCCGTCAAACCCGGCCCGGTGGCCTGGGCGGACCAGCTCTGGCACGCGCAGGCGCGCAGCGGCACACCGGCAGGCTGGCGACTGGCGGGGCTGGGCATTTTGCTGGACGATCTGGTCGCTGCTTTTTGCACCGTGCTGGTCATCGCCTTGTGGCACTTCATCATTCCCTAAGGCGCTGCGCTCATGTCCACATCCTCCACGCCGACCCCGACCACCACCCTGTCGACACAGCACCTGGCGGAACAACTGGCCCAAGCCCTTTTGCACAAACAGTGGCGTATGTGCACCGCTGAGAGCTGCACCGGCGGCCTGATCGGCGGCGCCTGCACCGACCTGGCGGGATCGAGCCTGTGGTTTGACAGCGGCTTCATCACCTATTCCAACGACGCGAAGACCGCTTTGCTGGGCGTGGACGCGGCCCTCATTGCACGACGCGGCGCCGTCAGCGAACAGGTGGCAGCGGCCATGCTGCAAGGCGCGCTGCAGCACACCGGCGTTCAAGCGGGGGTGGCAGTGACCGGCATTGCCGGCCCCACCGGCGGCAGCCGCTCCAAACCAGTGGGCACGGTGTGGTTTGCCTTTGGCGTGCCGGGGCGTTCGATCACCGAAAAATTAGTTTTCGCGGGTGACCGCGCCGCCGTGCGCGCCCAAACCGTACAACACGCGCTCACGCGCTTAAGGGAGATGCTGCATGAACTGGTTTGAAGGCTTTGTGACGCGCCGCTTTGCGGTCAACGGCATCGAGATCAACGCGCATGTGCCCGACGATGCGTGCGGCACCCGAACGCCTTTGCTCTTGCTGCACGGCTTTCCGCAAACACACGTCATGTGGCACCGTGTGGCGCAGCAACTCAAGAAAGACTTCTGGATCGTCATGCCCGATCTGCGCGGCTATGGCGACTCTTCCCGCCTGCCCGGTCTGCCCGACCACAGCAACTACAGCAAGCGCGCCATGGCGCAAGACATGGTCGATGTGATGGACCAACTCGGTGTACAGCGCTTTGCCTTGTGCGGCCACGATCGCGGCGGCCGTGTAGCGCACCGGCTCGCGGTGGACCATCCGGAAAAAGTGCAGCGCCTGTGCGTGATCGACATCGCCCCCACGCTGGACATGTATGCGGCCACCGACATGGACTTTGCGCGGGCTTACTACCACTGGTTCCATCTGATCCAGCCCTGGCCTTTGCCGGAACGCATGATCGGCGGCTCAGCGATCAGCTACCTGCACGCCAAGATCGGCGGCTGGGGCAGCACCGGGCTGGACTACATCGAGCCGCATGCACTGGCCGAGTACGAGCGCTGTTTCGTTCAAGCAGAGAACATCCACAGCGCCTGCGAGGACTACCGCGCCAGTGCCGGCATCGACCTGGAGCACGACCGTGCCAGCCGCGCCCGCGGCGACCGCGTGGCCTGCGACATGCTGGTGCTGTGGGGCGAGCGCGGGGTGGTGAATAAAATGTTCAAGCCCGTTGACTTGTGGCAAGCCCAGTGCGCCGGACAAGTCAGTGGCCGCGTGATGCCCGCCGGGCACTTCATCCCCGAAGAATTGCCCAAACTCACGAGCCAGGCCCTGCAGAATTTTTTCACACCCTGAATTTCCATGATCCTTCAAAATAATACAGAACTGGCCGCAGAAGAATTTGATGGCGAAACTGTACTGATCGACATCCATCGCGGCGTATATTTCAACCTGCGTGGCGCAGCCACCCTGCTATGGCAAGCCTTTGCGCTACCCCGCACAGAAGATGCGGTGCTGGATACATTACTTGCGCAACTGCATGAAGCCAAACGCGACGAACTGACCGATGCCCTGGCCCGCATGCGGGAAGAAAAGCTGCTGCTCCCTGTGACATCTGTGGCGCAAGCCAGCGCGCCATTCACTTTCGCCCCCACAGCCTACGTGCCACCCATGGTGGATGCATTCTCGGATCTGGCGGATTTGATCGCCATCGACCCGGTACACGAAGTCGATGCTGGCGCAGGCTGGCCGGTACGTCCGGAAAGTTTTCCGGCTGTGGACTGAGTGTCTATGACCACTGCGTGTGATTCAGCGTCAACACCCATCGTGGCGCCCGATTCACAAGCGCTCCAGCATGCGCAGTCGACCCGCGCCTTGGCAGACTTGCTGCTTTGGGCGCAGCGTGCGCATGCATCACACATGCAGTGGACCTCTGCACATGCCATCGGCCCATTGCGATTTGTGGTGCAGTCCAACGACCCGATGGCCAGACAATGGCTCACGCGCTGCCTGCTGAGCGCACCGGACAGCGAGAGAGAACCCGACTTCACCCTGTCGGTTTTTTCCGGCGAAGCGGCTCCGCACCTTGACCCACCGCCCTGGAATTTTCCGCACACCGATGCACGACATCTGGAGCGTTTGCAACTTTCGCCCGACGGGTGCTTGAGTGCCTATTTCGATTTTGACCACGGCTTTTGGTTCATGTTGAACAAGGAAACCCGTCAAGCCGTGGTGTGGATGTCCAACCTGAAGGACTTGCCATTCTGGGAAGAGGCCGCGCCTTTTCGTCAAATCATTCAGTGGCAAATGAATCAAACCAATATGACCATGCTGCATGCCGGCGTGGTGACTGACACGCACCACGGGGTGTTGCTCACCGGACCTAGCGGATCGGGAAAATCCACCACCGTGGCCGCCTGCCTCCAAGCGGGTTTGAAAGTTTGCGGCGATGACCTGGTGGCTGTCGAATACACGCCGCCGGGTTGGCTGGCGCATTCGGTGTATGACGCCGTCAAACTCCTCCCCGGCAGTGCCATCGCGCCGCCGCCCGTGCTGGCCAATGCAGCGTGGAGCGACTGCGGCGACAAGCGACTGGTCCGTTACTCCGACACACAGCCTAACGGTCAGGTGCCCTCTACGCCCTTGCATGCGCTGGCGCATTGCGTGATCAGCGGCGAGCCCACTTCACGGTTAACACTGATCCCACCCGCAGCCCTGTTGATGGCCTTAGGACCATCGACCGCCTTCATGCTTCGCGGACGAGAGTCCCACGTGTTATCTCAAGCAAGTCGACTGGCGCGTTCACTGCCCTGCTACCGGCTGTCGCTGGGCCGTGATCCAGCCGAAGCTGCCACGTTGATTGGCCAATGGCTTGAAAATTTCGAAAATGCTTGAAACCATCTCTGTCATTATTCCGGCTTACAACGCAGCGCGCACCTTGCGTGAAACGCTGGACAGCGTGCGCGCACAAACAAGTCCCGTGCACGACATCATCGTGGTGGACGATGGCTCCACCGACAACACCGCATCGCTGGCGCAATCTTTTGCTGGCGTCACCATGGTTCGCCAAAGCAATGCTGGTCCGGCCGCTGCCGTGAATGCGGGGCTGCAAATAGCCCAGGGCGCCTACATCGGCGTGCTCGATGCGGACGACCTGTGGCTCCCCGACAGCGTGGCCTGCCATTTGCAGCAGCTGCAAGCGCAACCCCACCTGGATGTATCGCTTGGCTGGGTCACTGAATTCATCTGCCCGTCGATGTCGGCGGCTGATGCTGCCAGCTTTCGCCCCCGCGCTGACCAAGCCGCCTGGCTGGCCGGTGCCTCGCTGATCAAACGAGAAGCTTTCGAACGGGTGGGGCGTTACGACCCGGCAGCCAAGGGTTACGGATGGATCGACTGGGTAGACCGTGCCCGCAGTGCGGGCATCCAATTCGGCATGGGTCGGGAGATCGTGCTCAAGCGTCGACTCCACAAAGGGTCACTGAGTACCAGCACAGGCACCAAGGGTGGCCAAGGCATCCTCTCGGCGGTGCGGCTGGCCTTGGCACGACGTCGGCAAGGGGAGACGCCTTGAGCGCCCGTAAGCCGCCTTCATTAGCAATGGACAAGTCGCTGGACCTGTTGGCCAAGGCAGCGCTGGCGCCGAGGGATGTCGCCACTGCGGCGTGGCTTGCCTGGCGCGCCGCTTACGACATTGACACCACGCCCTGGAATGAGGTTCGCATGCTGGGCGCGGTGGCCGCGCGCATTGATGCGCTCGAACCCAATTCGCCGATTCGCCCTCGGGTGTTTGGTATTCGCAAATTCTTGTGGGTGCAGTCGCAGATCTGTCTGAAAAATTGCGAGAGCGGCTTGGCTGCTTTGGAACAGTCCCGTGTGCCCATGATGCTGATGAAGGGGGCGGCACGCACCGCGCGAGACCCTTTGAGCGTTCAAGAACGGCTGATTCGTGATGTGGACGTTTTAGTTCCCATGAATCAGCAGGCTCAGGCTTTTGAGGCCCTGCAACAAGCAGCGTGGTCGATTGCGCATACCCCTTGGCAAGTCAAGATGCACGAATTGGGGCCCATTGCCAGCCACCATGCTTGGTCGTTTTCCAAGGGCAAATCCGAGATCGATCTGCACCATGTCTCTAACCACCTCAATCGGCTACGCGGTGATGACGACGGTTTTTGGGCGCGCGCTGTGCCCACCGTCTGGCAGGGCAAGGCTGTTTTTATTCCCTCAGCGGCAGATGCCCTGTTGATCGCCTTGATTCATGGCGTGCGCTGGTCGCAAGACCGCTCTGCGGATTGGACGGTCGATGCCTGTGCTTTGCTGGATGAAGGGCCGCTGGATTGGGATGTGTTCTTGCAAGAAGCCCGTGCGCGACAAATTCAAGCGCACCTGTACACCGGCTTGGCCTATTTGCGAGACGCGCTGCATAAGCCCATTCCCGCTGCGGTGATGTCTACATTGCTGACAGAAGCTTCGTTGGCGCAATGGCGTGAATTCGAGTTCTATTCGATCGTGGACTCAGCCAAAACCCTTGAACAAGGCCAAATCGCGCTTCAGATGGCGATCAGTCGCGGGGCAGCTTGCCTGCATGAATTGCCAGACCCCGTGTCCCCGGCATTGCAGATGCCGTGGCACGGACGGGGGCCCGCGCCTTGCAAACAATGGGTTCGCTTGCCCCTGTATGCGCTGTCGACACGCGACAAGTATGTCGTTGTGACCTTGACCATTCAGCGGGCGCAGTGCAGCTATTCGGAACAACTCCAGCTGAATCTGATGTGGCCTGGTCTTCAATCCACCATTTTGCAGTTGAACGCCCTGCCTGGACATTCTCCCGTGCTGATGATGTGCATGCCAGAGGCCTTGCTGGCCCTTCGCAGCATTGAAATTCTGGCCTTGCGCATCACCACGAACGGCCCTGTCCACAATTTCAACATTGATTTTTCAATGACCAGCCTGGACCACTTACCTGCCACACCAGCGGTGGGAAGCGTGGCGGTCAAATTTGCAGTGGCAAAGACTTAAGTGGCGCCATGGCATTTTTTGTATTTTTTGCCACTGCCGCAATGGCACGGATCATTGCGGCCTGGTGTTTCGGCTTTGCGTACGGTCTCAATGCGTGGACCAATTTGTCGCCAGAGTTGGCGCAAGTCATAGACCGCCCAGATGGCGGCACCAAAGGCGTCGAGCCGCTGAGTGCTCACCGATGGCGGGCCATCTTCGCTGAAGACGGACAGCGTGGGCTCATCCGCGTCGTCCTCGGTCATGGCCACGATGGACTGCAGGGCCTCGTCAATCCACTGCGCGGCTTCTTTGTCACGCGGCAGCGCCCACTCATCAGGCCAATTTTCCACCGCGTACATAAAGCCCAAGGCCCACACTTGGGCAAATGAAGGCAAAGCCTCGTCGGCCATCGCAGCGCGCTCTTCGCTGGACAGCGAGGCCACGGCACCGCGCACATCCATCACCTCGGGCTGGTAGGTGGCCTCGTCATCAAGCTGCTCGACCTCAGCATCCAATGCGTGTGCCACCTCCTGCCAGCGGCGAGTCCACAAGGCCATGAAGCGCGCTGACTGCGCCTCGCTGGAAAACGTGGCGCCTTCAGGCAAACCCAAGCCCAACAGCACCTCAAAATAGTCTTCCTGATCAATCGGCTGGCGGCAGCAAATCAAAGCGGCCATGACGCCTTCACAAAACTCCCACTGCGGGGTTTCATCAAAGCGGGTGCGTAAGTCATCCAAGATGTCATCCAGCTCGTCAAACTCTTGCGGGCTTAAAGGTTGGAACGCGTTCGGATCAACAATGCTGAGGTTCATGATTAAAAAAGTGTTTGGAGTGCTGCTGCTGAAGTGTAGCGAGGCTGCATGTAAGCCGATCTGGCTGCCACCGCCACCTTGCGGGCGTCTTCAGCTCAAGGCGGGCCATGCCGTGCGAACCGTCACGCCCAGCGCGGCAAGTCGCTTGGTACAAGCCAGCACCGCGCGGTCCTTGCTCAACAGCGTGGCACGCTGCGCCACTGCCAGATCAATGAACTGTTGATCATCTTCATCCGTACAGCGCACGGGTGCTTTTGGCGGAATGGACAAGTAGCGCACCAGCGCCTCAAACTGGGCCAACACCTGTTCAGCGCTGAGCTGGTAATAGGCCAAGCGGGGCACGATCTGCGGGTAGTTCAGAACACGCGCGAGCTCGTCGCGCATGGCCTGCGTCGCCACCCAGGTGACTTGCTTCAAGCGCAAAGCCTCCCGCAAGGGGACGCTGGCGGGGTCGTCAAAGACCAGCAGATCCAGCACGACGTTGGTGTCGACCACGATCATGCGCGAGGCGTGCCCTGCTCAGTCGGTGCGATACCGCCTGCGCTGTTGCGAGCAGAGCCTTTAACCATGTCGAACTTGAATAAACGGCACTCGATGGGGCCGTTCCACATGGGTACGCGGCGCGACTCTTTCAAACGCATCTTGCCCGGCAGTTTCAGATCGGGCGTGAGTACCCAGCCGGTCCAGCCGGCATAGTTCTTTTTCCAGTGAGCGCTGAGTTGGTTGAAGAACTCGCCGCCATCCTCGGTCTGCGCCTGTTCACGCGCGCCCGCAACACCACCTGTTGCACCACCTGTTGCACCACCTGATGGACTGCTGACAGCGCCGCGGCCAGCACCGGCAAAACCGGCCGTCTCGATTCGCTCGCCGTAAGGTGGGTTGACCAGCATCACGCCGGGCCGCTCTGTGGGTGGCATGCGCTGCAGGGCGTCTCCTCCACGGAATTCCACCACATCGGCCACGCCGGCACGCTGCGCGTTGCGCTGGGCAAAGTCCACCATGCGGTGCGACACATCACTGCCAAACACGAGCGCTCGGCCATCGGCCGATTTGCGCACGCGCGCCAAAGCGTCTTGCTTGATGGCGGACCACACATGGGATTGAAACGGCAACATTTTTTCAAAAGCAAAGCGGCGCAACAGCCCCGGCGCCATGCCACAGGCGATCTGCGCGGCTTCAATCGCGATCGTGCCGCTGCCGCAGCACGGGTCGTACAGCGGTGGTCGGCTGGCTTCGTCGGCATCGGCCCAGCCGCTGGCCGCGAGCATGGCCGCTGCCAAGGTTTCTTTCAGGGGCGCCTCGCCTTTGTCTTCGCGCCAGCCGCGCTTGAACAGGGGCTCACCCGAAGTGTCGATGTACAGCGTGAGCGTGTCGGTGGTGAGGTGAGCGTAAATACGCACATCGGGCCATTGGGTGTTGACATCGGGACGCACACCGCCTGATTTGTCGCGGAACCGGTCGCACACCGCGTCTTTGATTTTCAGCGCCGCAAAGTTAAGGCTGGTCAACGGGCTGTGTTGCGCGGTGACTTCCACCTTGATGCTTTGCTTGGGTGTGAACCAGATTTCCCACGCCACCTCGCTGGCCGCACGGTACAAATCCTGTTCGTTGCGATACTCTGAAAACGACAACTGCACCAGCACACGCTGCGCCAAACGGCTGTTCAAATTGAGCAGCAGCGCGTCGCGCCAGGAGGCTTGCAACTGCACGCCGCCGCGGCGCTTGCTCAGGCGGCTGGCGTCCAGTCCGGTGATGCGCTGGGCTTCGGTGAAAAGGTAGTCCTCGACGCCTGCGGCGCAAGGCATGAATAACAACAACTGGTTCACAAGGTTTTTCTCAGGTTGGTAGGCGCAATTTTGAGCGCCTCGCGGTATTTGGCGACGGTGCGACGGGCGCACTCAATGCCCTGCTCTTTGAGCATGGCCGAAATTTGGTTGTCCGACAAGGGCTTCTTAGGATTTTCACTGCCCACAAACTGTTTAATGAGCGCGCGCACGGCGGTACTGGACGCATGGCTGCCCGATTCGGTGCCCAAGCCGGAGCCGAAAAAATACTTCAGCTCAAACGTGCCAAAGGGCGTGGCCATGTACTTGGCGGTGGTCACACGGCTGATGGTGGACTCGTGCAAGCCCAGCTCATCGGCAATTTCTCGCAACACCAGCGGGCGCATGGCAAGTTCCCCATGGCGGAAGAAATTTTTCTGCCGCTCCACAATGGCCGCACTCACCCGCAAAATCGTGTCGAAACGCTGTTGGATGTTTTTGATGAACCAGCGCGCTTCTTGCAAGCGCTGTTGCAGCACCGCGTAATTAGCGGCTTCTGTGCCATGGGCTTTGTGCCCTTTGAGCGCATTGGCATAGATATCGTGGACCCGCAAGCGCGGCATCACGTCGGGGTTCAAGCGCACTTTGAAGTTGACATGGCTGCCAGCACCTTGCCGGACCACCAGCACATCGGGGATCACCAAGTTGCGCTGCACATCGACAAAACGCCGTCCTGGTCTGGGCTCCAGGCGCGCGATCAGGGCGATGGCTTCCCGGACCTGTTGGTCACTGCCCCCACACACCTGCATGAGGCCGCGCACATCGCGCCGCGCCAACAACACCATGGGCTGAGCGCAAATGGACAACGCCAAGCTGAGCAGCTCACCGCGCGTGGCGTCGTCTTTGGCCACGTTCGCTTTCAATAAACGCAATTGCAGACTCAAGCATTCGGCCAGACCGCGCGCACCCACCCCCGGGGGCTCCAGGGTTTGCAGCAAGCGCAGCGCCACCGTGAAATGGTGGACCAAGGCCTCGACTTGCTCTTCATCGTCTTTGGCCAAGCCACGCGCCAAATCGACGAGGGTGTCTTCCAGGTAACCATCGTCATTAAGTGACTCGATCAGAAAGCGCAGGGCAGCTTGGTCTTCAGGGCTTAAGCGCAAACCTAAGGCTTGACGGTGCAAAAACGCGGTGAGCGACTCCTGAGTGCGCGCCAGTTCGGTGGCGTCAGTCGACTCGTCTTCGTCACGCTGGCCGCGCGCCGGCGCATCCCCCCCCCACTCTCCGTCGTCGGGTGACATGTCCACGCTGCCATCGCCTTCCCAGCTGGGCTCGGCGTCACCCGCGTCTGACACGGCAGGCTCTTCACTGGTGGCAGATGTGCTTTGTAGGCCTGTGAACTCTGCGCCAAGTTCGGGCAGGGACTCCATCTCCCGGTCGCTGTCACTGACGGTGGTGTCGGCACGGTCCAAGCCATAAGCTTCTCGCTCCGCCTCTTCGGCCGCCCGCTCTAAGAACGGGTTGTCGTCCAGCATCTGCTCGACTTCCTGGCTCAGCTCCAAGGTGGAGAGTTGAAGCAAGCGGATGGATTGCTGAAGTTGCGGCGTGAGCGCGAGGTGCTGGGAGACGCGCAGCGACAAGCCCTGCTTCATGTGCTGACTCCGTCACACAGGGCCATTCCGAAATACTGATCGGTCACACCGCTCACATTTTGAAGTGTTCGCCGAGATACACACGCCGCACGTCGGCGTTGTTCACGATCTCGGAGGGCACACCTTGCGCCAGCACATGACCATCGCTGATGATGTACGCGTGGTCGCAAATGCCCAGGGTTTCACGCACGTTGTGGTCGGTGATGAGCACTCCGATGCCGCGCATTTTGAGAAAATTAATGATGCGCTGAATCTCAATCACAGCGATCGGGTCGATGCCAGCGAAGGGCTCGTCCAGCAAAATAAAGCGTGGTTGCGTGGCCAGGGCACGGGCAATTTCCACCCGACGGCGCTCGCCGCCCGACAAGGCCAATGAAGGCGAAGCGCGCAGGTGTTCAACCCGCAAGTCCTGCAGCAAGCCGGTGAGTCGGTCCTCGATCTCCTCGTTTTTCAGTGGCTTGCCTTGCGCATCGAGCTGCAACTCCAACACGGCGCGCACATTGTCTTCGACATTAAGTTTGCGAAAGATGGAGGCTTCCTGTGGCAAATAACTCAGCCCCAGGCGCGCGCGCTGGTGAATGGGCATGTGTTCCACCGATTGGCCATCAATCTCGATCTGGCCGGCACTGGCGCGCACCAAACCCACGATCATGTAAAACGAGGTGGTCTTGCCCGCACCGTTGGGGCCGAGCAATCCCACGACCTCGCCTTTGCGCACTGTGAGCGACACGTCTTTGACCACCTCGCGGCTGCCGTAAAACTTTTTCAGGTGGCGCGCCTCAAGCTGGCTAGGCGCTGGCGTCGCCATAGACGGCCCGGACGGGTGGATTGAGTTCATTGACGCTTCTCACTGACTGGCGGCTTTGCGGATGAGGGGCCACCGTCCACGGGACTCGCGGGGGTTGGCGGATTGGATTTGGGAATCAGCATGACGCGTACCCGGCCCGCCTTGGATTTATCCGCTGCGCCATCCACGCTGAACACATCGGTCTGGTTGTTGTAGCGGATCACCGCGCCCACCACGTCGTCGGCCAGTACATCACCCCGCAAGCGGCGCAATTGCGCTGTGCCGCTCAGGGTGACCATGTCGGTTCGGCCGTTGTAATCAATCAGATCGGCCTGGCCTTCCACATATTCCTCGGCCACACTCTCCCGCTTTTGCCGGAAGAATGCGCGCTTGCCCGGCTCCTCGGAGACGACACCGTATTGATAGCCCTGCGGGTCTTGTTTGATTTCAAGCCGCGCACCGCGAATCACGATGCTGCCTTTGGTCAAGACCACCCGGCCGGTGAAGACGCTAATTTGCTTGGCATCGTCGTACCGCAAGGCATCGGACTCAATTTGAATCGGCTTGTTGCGATCCGCTTTTTCAGCTTGCGCCGCACCCACCCCCAGCACTAGCGAGAGGCTGAGCATCCAAAGGGCACGGGGAAATTTCATGAAGGCACGAATCTTGCTGTAGTTGATTGTGATTGTAGCGGTGCGCGGGCCTGTCCAACGCTGGTTCGGCCATGAAAAAGCCCGCCAATTGCGGGCTTTTGTGTCCATGCTGGCGGGTTCAGCGGCCCTTGCGAACTTCCGATGTCAGATAGTCCACCACGCGCAAAGCGGCATCCATGCTCTTGGCGTAAGTGGCATCGGTGTAGAAACGTCCGGCCACGCCCAGCGCGGGCACCCCCTCTACTTTGTAGGCGTCTTGCAACTGCTGGGCGCGCTTGAGCTTGCCGGCGGTAGAGAACGAGTTGAACTGGTCAGCGAACTTGGCTTTGTCCACGCCTTGCTTGGCCACCCATTCAAAAATGGCGTCCGGTTTGTCCAAGCGCTGCTTCTCCACGTGAACGGCGTAGAACACCTTGGCATGCAACTTCTCGACCAGGCCCATGGCCTCCAGAGCGAAATACAAGCGCTGCTGCGGGCCGAAATCTTCCCTGAAAGCCACCGGCACCCGCTTGACCACCACATCTTTAGGCAGGCGACTGATCCACTGCTGAAAGCTGGGCTCAAACGCATTGCAATGCGGGCAGCTGTACCAAAAGAATTCGACCACCTCGACCTTGCCCGCAGGGGTGTCGACCGGCGCAGGCTTGGGCAAGGGCAGGTAATCGGTGCCCGACTCGGGCTTGTTGCCCTGCGCCTGGGCCAACTGCGTCGACAGACTCAGGCTGCCAGCAAGGCACGAAGCGCTCACGGCACGGGAAAATTCACGACGTTTCATGTTGAGGGACTCCTTGAGAATTGTTAGATAGAAGCGCGCGCTTGAGGCGGTCTGTGCGCTTAACGCTGAACCCGAACCAGCGCCGTGGTGTAGCCTGCCGCGTCGAGTTTGTCTTTGCTTTGTTCGGCAGCCTCTTTGCTGCCAAAGGGCCCGACCCGCACGCGAAACAACTGACGACCAGCCTGTTCATGTTCGGTCACTTTGGCCTCTACGCCGGATAAAGACAGCTTGGCGCGCTGGCTCTCGGCATCTTCTGTGTTGCGGTAAGCACCAACCTGAACGAAATATGAAAAAGGCTCGGCCGGGCTGGTCTTGGCACGCGCCAGATCGCCAATCGGATCGGCGGTCACGGCTGGCTTGACCTCGGGTTTGGAGAGTGCGTCTGATTTGGCGGCGGCCTTGTCATCCGACATGTCGTCCGTATTCTCAGCGGGTGGTTTGACCGGGTTCTTGCCATACAAAGGGGCGTTGGGGTCCCAGTCTTTGTTCTTCTTAGCCTCGGCCGCATCCTGCTCCGGCGTGCGGCTTTGGCTTTTGTTCATAAAGGGCACCGGCACTTTGGTGACGTACACCGCCACGGTCAAGGCCACGGCCAAACCGACGACCACGCCAATGATCACACCCAATAAGGTTCCGCCGCGTTGCTGTTTCATGCCTTGCCCCTGTCTGTCTTGTTGCTTCGTCCCGATTGTCACGCAAGCGGGCGCTACATTTTTTGCGGTGCGCTCACACCCAGCACCGCCAAGCCATTGTGCAGCACCTGTGCGGTGGCGGCTACCAAGGCCAGTCGGGCCAATTTGACGGCTTCATCATCCACCAGAATGCGCTCGGCGTCGTAGTAGCTGTGGTAACTAGCAGCCAGATCACGCAGGTAAAAGGTCACGTCGTGCGGCGCAAAGTCGGTCGCTGCGGCCGTGAGCATTTCCGGGTATTTGGCCAGCTGCAACATGAGTGCCAAAGCCTGCGGGCTTTGCAATGGCGAGAGGTCGGTCTGCGCCAGCGCGGACACGTCGCCGCCCCAGGCCGCCAGCACCGAGCAGATGCGGGCATGGGCGTACTGCACGTAGTACACCGGGTTGTCGTTGTTCTTTTGCACCGCCAAATCGACATCAAACATGTACTCGGTATCGGGTTTGCGGCTGAGCAGGAAGAACCGCACCGCGTCCTTGGAGGTCCATTCGATCAGGTCGCGCAGGGTGACATAGCTGCCCGCCCGCTTGGAAATTTTCACTTCTTCACCGCCGCGCATCACCCGCACCATGGTGTGCAACACATAGTCGGGAAAGCCTTCGGGAATGCCCACGCCGGCGGCTTGCAAGCCCGCGCGCACGCGCGCGATGGTGCCGTGGTGGTCGGTACCCTGGATGTTGATCACCCGCTCAAAGCCGCGTGCCCATTTGGTGATGTGGTAAGCCACGTCAGGCACAAAGTAGGTGTAGGTGCCGTCGCCCTTGCGCATGACGCGGTCTTTGTCGTCGCCGTAGTCGGTGGACTTGAGCCACAGCGCGCCGTCCTGCTCATAAGTTTTACCCGCCTCGCGCAGTTTTTGCACGGCGTCGTCCACCTTGCCGCTGGTGTACAGGCTTGACTCGAGGTAGTAGTTGTCAAACTTGACCTCAAAGGCCTGCAGATCCAAATCCTGCTCATGGCGCAAATACGCTACTGCAAACTGGCGCATGCCGTCCAGGTCATTCACGTCGCCTGAGGCGGTGAAGCTGCGGTCATCCGAGCGCACCGTTTTTTTCGCCAGAAAATCTTGCGCGATGTCGGCAATGTAGTCCCCGTTGTAAGCCGCCGCATTCTCGCCGCTGGGCCACTGGGCGTCGCCCGGCTTGAAGCCTTTGGCACGCAACTGCACGCTGGTGGCTAACGTACCAATTTGCACACCCGCATCGTTGTAATAGAACTCGCGGTAGACGTCCCAGCCCTGAGTTTGAAACAGGTTGCAGATCGCGTCGCCCAAGGCCGCTTGCCGGCCATGGCCCACATGCAGGGGGCCGGTCGGGTTAGCCGAGACGAACTCCACCATCATGCGTTTGCCAGACACGGGCTGCATGCCAAAGCGCGCTCCTTCTTGCAGTACCGTTTTCACCGTGCTTTGCTTGGCGGCCGCTTTGAGTCGGATATTGATGAAGCCTGGGCCGGCTATTTCCAAGGCGTCCACCCACATCGCAAAGGCGGGCTGCCCGTGGAGTAGGTCAACCAGGTTTTGCGCCACCTGTCGCGGGGCCAGCTTCAGCGGTTTGGCCAGTTGCATGGCCGCCGTGGTGGCCAAGTCGCCGTGGGCGGCGACTTTGGGGGATTCAAACACCGCACGCGCACCTGCGCCGGGAAGGAGTTGCTCCAAGACCGCGGCAAGCGCGCGGAGCAGTTCAGATTTAACAGTCAACATGCGCTCGATTTTACGGGGCAGCGCTTCACGCCTGGTTTTGCCAGAAATCGGCCTGACCGTAGTGGTGCTTCAGAAAGTCCACCCACAGCCGAACCCGCAAGGGCAAATGCTTACGCTGGGGGAACACCGCATAGATCCCGTTGGGGGGTGCTGCATACGGGCTCAGAACCTCTTCAAGACGCCCCTGCTGGATGTCGCTCTGCACCTCCCAGATGCTGCGCCAAGCAATGCCTTGACCAGCCAGACACCATTCGTGCAGCACCTGACCGTCAGAACAATCCATCGGCCCGTTCGGGCGGACATGAACGACTTCACTGCCCTCCCCCTTGGGCACCCGAAAGGCCCACCCGCGCGTCTGCGAGGCATCGCTGGACAACACAAGACAGTCAAAACGCGACAGTTCCTGGGGTGTCTGTGGCCTACCGCGGGCCTTCAAATAATCGGGCGTGGCCACACACATGCGCCGGTTATCGGCCAGCCGCACGCTCACCAGCGACGAGTCCGGCAAGTCGCCCACCCGCACGGCACAGTCGTAGCCTTCGGCGGCCATGTCCACGACCCGGTCACTCAGGTTCAGTGACAAGGTCACATCAGCATGTTGCTGGCGAAAGCGTGGCACCAGGGGCGCCACATGGCGGCGTCCGAAACCGGCTGGCGCCGTGATGCGCAAATGCCCGCTGGCTTTCACGCCACCGGCCGATACACTGGCTTCTGCATTGGCGAAATCAGCCAGTAAGCGCTGACAATCTTCCAAAAAAGCACTGCCTTCGTGGGTCAAGGAAATGCGTCGCGTGGTGCGAACCAGCAGCTTGACGCCCAGCCGCTCTTCCAGGCCGTCCAGCCGGCGGCCCATGATGGCCGGTGCCACACCTTCCGCAATGGCGGCTGCGGTGAGACTGCCCCGGGTGGCCACCGACACAAAGGATTCCAACTGTTTGAGTTTGTCCATCGGCTCAGATTAGTAGCAATTTAGTCAAAGATCAAGCTAAAAACTGAAGTCAGCAGGGCGACTTTCAGCAGATTAGATACTTTAAGTTATTAATAAACGCAATATTTTCATATTAATAACACTCGAAGTATCAAATACAGTCGAGATATGGAAAAGCCACGCTCACCCCGACCAGAAACTCCGCAAGCCGTGCTGTTTGATGCCTACGGCACGCTGTTTGATGTTTACAGCGTGGGGCTGATGGCGGAACAACTGTTTGCAGGTCACGGCAACACACTGGCGGTGCTTTGGCGGGATAAACAAATTGAGTACACACGTCTGGTGACCACCAGCAACGATGGCGCTCACTACCAGCCATTTTGGGCGCTGACCACCGCGGCCTTGCGTTACGCCTGTAAGCGTTTGAAGCTGTCGCTGTCGGAATCGGCCGAACAAATGCTGATGAACCAGTACCGCCACCTGAGCGCGTTCCCGGAAAACCGCGCTGTGCTGCAAGCCTTGCGAGCCCGGGGCATCCAGACCGGCATCTTGTCCAATGGCGACCCCCAAATGCTGGGTATTGCCGTGCGCAGCGCAGGCATGGAAGACCTCTTTGACCATGTAATCAGCGTGGACGCGGTGCGCAAATACAAAACCCACCCGCACGCTTATGCCTTGGGTGAAAAAGCCACGGGCTTGCGCGCGCGTCAGATCGTGTTTGCAAGCGCCAACAGCTGGGATGCACTGGCCGCCACCTGGTTCGGCTTTCAGACCTTGTGGGTTAACCGCCAGGGCCTGCCTTTTGAAGAACTGGGCACACAGCCGGTTCGCACCGGCACAACGCTCAACGAGGTGCTGGAATTTTTCCCGGCCCTTTGATTTTTTAATTGTTGTTTGGATTGATTTTTTGTTTTTTGATTTCAAGGAGATAAACCCCATGACCCAACGCACCAACTGCCATCGCCTCAAAGTGGCCAGCAACCTGTACCGTTTCGTCGAAGACAAAGTTCTGCCCGGCACCGGCATCAGCAGCGCCAAATTCTGGCAAGGCTTTGACGCCATCGCCCATGAGCTCGGCCCGAAAAACGCCGCGTTGCTGAAAGAACGCGACCGCCTGCAAAGCCAGTTGGACGTTTGGCACAAAGCCAACCCCGGCCCCATCAAAAACATGAAGGCTTACCGTGCCTTCCTCGAAAAAATCGGCTATCTGGTTCCCGTGCCTGCTCAAGTGAACAGCGACACCGACAACGTGGACGCTGAGCTTGCCGTGCAAGCCGGCCCGCAACTGGTGGTGCCCATCCTCAACGCCCGCTATGCCCTCAACGCCGCCAACGCCCGCTGGGGCTCGCTGTACGACGCCTTGTACGGCACCGATGTGCTGCCCGAAACGGGCGGCGCCACCAAAGCCGGCCCCAACGGCAGCGGCTACAACCCGGCGCGCGGCGCCAAGGTCATCAACTACGCGCGCCATGTGCTGGACCGCGTCGCGCCCTTGGCCAGCGGCTCGCATGTGAACTCGGTGGGCTACCGCGTGCAAGGCGGCAAGCTGGTGGTGACACTCAAAAATGGCAGCACCAGTTTGCTGGCGCGTCCCGAGCAATTCATCGGTTATCAAGGACAGGCTAGCGCACCCAGCGCCATCCTGCTGCGTAACAACGGCATCCACATCGAGATTCAGATCGACCGCAGCACGCCCATCGGCAAAACCGACCCCGCTGGCGTGAGCGACTTGCTGATTGAAGCAGCGCTGTCCACCATCCTGGACTTGGAAGACTCCGTGGCCGTCGTGGACGCCGACGACAAGGTGCTGGCTTATGACAACTGGCTGGGCATCCTCAAGGGCACGCTGGTGGAAGAAGTGGCCAAGGGCGGCAAAACGATTGTGCGTCGCTTGAACCCCGACCGCGTCTACCAAGGCGCCAATGGTGAAGAGATCAAGCTGCACGGCCGCTCTTTGCTGTTTGTGCGCAATGTGGGTCATCTGATGACCAACCCGGCCGTCCTTTATGGCGACGGCTCGGAGATCCATGAAGGCATTCTGGACGCGATGATCACCGTGACCATTGCCCTGCACGACCTCAAGGGCCTCACGAGCAACGGCATTCGCAACTCGCGCACCGGCTCCATCTACATCGTCAAACCCAAGATGCACGGCCCCGCTGAAGTGGCGTTTGCCTCCGAGCTGTTCGGCCGTATCGAAACACTGCTGGGCTTGCCGGAGAACACCGTCAAGCTGGGCATCATGGACGAAGAGCGCCGCACCAGTGTGAACCTGAAAGCGTGTATCGCCGCCGCCAAGAGCCGTGTGGCTTTCATCAACACCGGCTTCCTGGACCGCACCGGTGACGAGATGCACACCGCCATGCACGCCGGCCCCATGATCCGCAAAGCCGCCATGAAAGGCACCGACTGGATCGCCGCATATGAGACCAGCAATGTGCTGGTGGGTCTGGCCAGCGGTCTCAAAGGTCGCGCACAGATCGGCAAAGGCATGTGGGCCATGCCCGATTTGATGGGCGCGATGATGCAGCAAAAAATTGTGCACCCCAAAGCCGGCGCGAACACCGCCTGGGTGCCCTCGCCGACAGCCGCCACGCTGCATGCTTTGCATTACCACCAGGTGAATGTGGCGCAGATTCAGGACGAGCTGGAAAAACAAGCCAGCGGCAAATCGGCCAAAGCCCAGCAAGAGAAACTGCTCACCGGCCTGTTGACCATTCCGGTGGCCACCAAGCCCAACTGGAGCGCCCAAGAGATTCAGCAGGAGCTGGACAACAACGCACAAGGCATTCTGGGTTATGTGGTGCGCTGGGTTGACCAGGGTGTGGGCTGCTCCAAGGTGCCCGACATCCACAACGTCGGCCTGATGGAAGACCGCGCCACGCTGCGCATCTCCAGCCAGCACATCGCCAACTGGCTGCTGCACGGCATCACCAACGAAGCCCAGGTACGCGCCACCTTTGAGCGCATGGCCGCCGTGGTGGACCAGCAAAACGCGGGTGACGCGCTGTACAAACCCATGGCCGGCAACTTCCAGACTTCGTTCGCCTACCGCGCAGCGCTGGACCTGGTGCTCAAAGGCCTGGAGCAACCCAGCGGCTACACCGAGCCACTGCTGCATGCCTGGCGTTTGAAGGTCAAAGCCAACGCGGCATGATCTGACAACCACTCGAATTGACCCAGCCCGGTCAATTCGAGCACCTGGCTTAGCAATCCCTCATGTGCCTGTTGGCTTGAGGGATTTTTTTCATGGATACGCCAGGGCTTAAGACACGCCCCGTGTTTCAGCGCATCACGCTGAGTGCCACCTGTTCTTGGCTGCGATAGCCTGCGGAGTCAGTGACCGTGAGGCGCACCGTAAAAGGACTTGGACGAATCAATCGGATGGTCGCAACCGTGCCCGTGGTGACGCCGACAAATTCAACCACGCCTTGTGGATTCACGATGGACCATTCGTAACTGACGATGGTCCTGCCGGAGCGCGCAGCACTACCTGCGCTGTTCAACACAATATTGCTGCCCACCCGTGCGCTGGTTGAAGAAGGAGTAATTTGAACCAGCGGTGGCGCAACCTTGGCGACGGCAGCTGCGGCGTTGAGCATGCCAGCACCACAGGTGCTGGTCGTGCAGTAACACGCGCCTTGATAGGGTTCGTCATTAACCGAAACGCACATGGGCGCTGTACTCGCGCCTCCGGGGTCAGTGGTCGGAAACGGGGTCGCGCTGTCCATCAAAGCGGCCTTGAGGTCACTCACACTCATCGTGGGCTGTACGGACATCATCAATGCCACCGTGCCGGCCACCAAAGGTGTCGAAAAACTGGTGCCCATTGCCGGACGAAGGTAGCTGTCACTGTAGCCGTTCAATGTGGGTCTGGTACTGCCCCAATTCGTCGTTGACATGATGGGGTAGAGGCAGGGCTCGCTGTAGGCCGTGTTCACACAATTTCCACCCGGCGCCGAAATACTCACCTCCGGCCCCAAACTGGAAAATCCCGTCTTGTTGCCCACGTGGCGCAATGCCGCCACCGCAATCACGCCCGAACAATTCGCGGGCGTACCCACCGCCGTCGAAGAGTTGCCTGCCGCCACCACCACGGCCACGTTGGCAGCGGTCAACCGGTTGATGGCATCCTGATAGGCTGGCGAACAAGCGTAATCTCCGCCAAGACTCAAATTAAGAACTTTGGCAGGACTCGCATTGACTTTGATTTCGCGCTTGCCATAGCCCACATCTTTAATTAACCCAGCGGCCCACAACATCCCGGCAATGATGTCTGATTCATAACCGCCGCAACGTCCCAAGGCCCGAATGGGCATCACTTTCACGTTGTAGCCCATGCCGGCAATCCCGATGCCGTTGTTGGTGGCAGCGCCAATCAAACCGGCCGTCTGCGTGCCATGCCAGGAACTGGCCTCGCCAGGTTCGCCAGGTCCGCATTGGTTGTTCACTGTCCAGTCACCCGGATCGCCAGGGAACCCGTCGCGACCACCGCCATCAAGTGCCATGAATGGATTGCGGACAAAGTCATAGCCGGTGACCAGCTTGCCCGCAAAATCCGGGTGATCGGGTCGGATACCGGTATCCACGACGGCCACCACCAAGTTGGGCGAACCCTGCGTGATGTCCCAAGCCCCTGTTGCGTTGATCGCAGCAGGAATGTCTGCGCTCGGGGCACGCAAATACCACTGACCCGCCGTCGGCGTAACCGAGACCAGACCATCTGCAAGGTAAGGGTCGTTAGGCACGCTCGAGATGCGAGAGATCCGGTCCACCGTCACCCACTCCACATCCGGCAGGGTGCGCAGCCGATTGGCCAAA
>CANGMW010000009.1 GCA_947454695.1 Comamonadaceae bacterium
CTGGCGTGCCTGCACTGCGGCACGCACCTGCCGGCAGTTGAAGCCATCAACGGCCAACGCGGGGTTTACTGCAGCCAGGACCATCGACTCGCAGCGGAGTCCTGAATGACGGCGACCGCAGCGGCATCTTCTTGGTTCGACCCCAAGTCACTGAATTCGCGGCTGGACTCGGCTTGGGAACACCGCGAGTTTGAGCGCCTGTGGCGTGCCTTCATGACAGCGCGCTTGACGATTGCCGTCGTTCTGCTGCTCTTGCAATGCGGCTTGATGTCCTTATTGCAAACGCTCAACGTTTGGCCACTCGTGATCTGTAGTGTTTATTGCGTGGCCACCCTGTGGTCGCGACTCAAAGCATCACCGCGTCGCTTAGAACAAAACTTTGATCTGCAATGGGTGCTGGTGATCGGCGTGGATGTGCTGTGTTTTATCGGCTTGCATTTTTTCCCGACAGCAACACCCATCAACTACTCCCCCTTGCTGGCGCTGCCCGTGCTGTTGGCATCACTTTTGGGGACGCTGAAGTTGGCATTAGGTACCTCAGCAGGCGTGACCTTGTTAGTCCTGATCCACGGCTTGTGGTTGACGCTGCACAACCAGACAAACATCACACCGCATTTGTTCCAGTCCGCCCTCACCGGCGCGGGCATGTTCATCATTGCTTTTTTATCGCACCAGCTCTCTGCACGCCTGCTGGGCTTGGAGCAAAAGGTACGCCGGCATCAGTTTGCAGCGCGTATTCAACAACAGGTCAATGCCCTGATGATCGGCGCGATGAGCGATGGCATTTTGGTGGTCGACGCTCGGGGCACCGTTCATGCAGCCAACCCCGCAGCACGCCAGTTGCTGCAAACCCGCGGCAAAGCAGTCGACGAAACGTCGTTCTCGCTGTTGGCTGAGCCAGGCTGGTACGCCCTGGTGGAGATGACTTACCGCGTGTTCTCTGACCCCAAGGGGCAATTGCAGCAAGACATTCAAATTCAGCATGACGGCGGCGGGGTAAGGCGTTTGCATGTACGCACCCAACTCACGGGTATCCCTTGGGGTGATGGCGACAACCTGTCGGTGATTTTCTTGCAGGATTTGCGTGAGCTTGAAGCCCGCATCCGGACTGAAAAACTCGCCAGCATGGGTCGCATGTCCGCGGCGGTGGCGCATGAAATTCGCAACCCCTTGGCGGCCATTTCGCAAGCCAATGCCTTGCTGGAAGAGGACCTCACCGACCCTCATTTCAAGCGCTTGACCCAAATCATTGCCCAAAATGCGACGCGCCTTGAAAAAATTGTGGACGACATTCTCAATTTGGCGCGCGTGGGCACGCAAGCCCAGCAACAGCGAGCGTCGACGATTGAACTCACGCCAACCGTGCGCCAGATTTGCAACGACTGGGGGACTCAGGCGGGCAGCGCGGTTGTCTTGTCCCTTCACATGACCGATCAGCCGCTCAGGGTTGATTTTGAGTCGGAACACCTGCGGCGCGTCTTGGTGAATTTGCTGGACAACGCCAAGCGTTATGCCACCTCAAAGCCCGACGCCATCCAAGTTCAAGTTTTCCCAGCGTCCCATGACCAGGTACTGCTGTCCGTCTGGAGTGATGGGGCGCCGATGGAGCCCTCGGTCGAGCAGCATTTGTTTGAGCCGTTTTTCTCTTCCGAGAGCCGCTCCAGTGGTTTGGGCTTGTATATATGCCGCAGCCTGTGTGAGAGCCATCACGCGCACATCAACTACCGGCGCGTCACGCAAACCGCACGCGGCACGCCAACGCCAGGCAACTCGTTTGACATCACCTTGCGTCGAGTGCCCATGAACGCGACAATCGCGCCATGAACCGACCACCCCTTTTTTAAGCCATGGCCTCCCCTGCTTTGTCCAACAGCGCGCGCATCCTGGTGGTGGACGATGAGCCCGACCTTCGCACCTTGTATGAACTCACTTTGCTGCGCGCAGGCTATGACGTTCAAGTGGCATCCAATTTGGCACAAGCGCGTGAGCTTTTGAATACACAAACCTATCATGTGTTGATCACCGACATGCGACTGCCCGACGGGTTGGGGATTGAACTGATTCACGAGCTTCGGGCCCAGCGAAGAACAGAACGCAGCGTCGTTATCACCGCCTATGGGTCGGCTGAGAACGCGGTGGAATCGCTCAAAGCTGGCGCGTTTGATTACCTCACCAAACCCGTCGTCTTGCCGCAGTTTCGACAGGTCATCGCCGCCGCAAGCCAAGAGGGCCTGGCAAGCCCGATCGTCAACGCCACGGCCACACGCACCGATGCGCCTGGCGCGCCGGATGCCGGCACCTTATCGCTGCAACGCATGGTGGGCAACTCAGTCGCTTTGGGGCTGGTCAAAGAGCACATCATCAAAGTTGCGCGCACCATGGCCCCGGTGTTGCTCTCGGGTGAATCGGGCACCGGCAAGGAACTCGCCGCACGGGCCTTGCATGCCAACAGCCACCGCGCGGGCGGCGCATTTGTAGCGGTGAACTGCGGCGCGATCCCGGAAAATTTACTGGAAACTGAATTTTTTGGTGTTCGTAAAGGCGCCTACACCGGTGCCAGCCATGACCGCGACGGCTATTTTCAAGCGGCGCGCGGCGGAACGCTGTTTTTGGATGAAATAGGCGAGTTGCCCTTGGCCATGCAATCCAAATTACTGCGCGTGATTCAAGAGCGCTGTGTGCGCGCCGTGGGCGGCACCCAGGAGGACCCCATTGATGTTCGCATCGTGAGCGCCACCCACAAAAGTTTGGACGCTGAAGTACAAGCCGGCCGGTTTCGCCAGGATTTGTACTACCGCTTGAATGTGATCGAAATTCATCTGCCGGCACTGCGTGATCGCCGCGAGGATTTGCCCGCCTTGTGCGATGCGTTGCTCAAACGCATTGCCCAAGAAACTGGCGTGCGTGCGCCGAGTTTGTCGGCTGCTTCACTTTCTTTTTTAGTCACCCACCCACTCAAGGGGAATGTGCGTGAGCTGGAGAACTTACTGCACCGTGCGCTGGCGCTGCATGAGCATGGGGATTTGGAACTGGAAAACACAGCGGTTGCAGGCGTGTCCCACAACGTGCAGACGACTGCGGACCCCGCTGCGTCAAACCCGTCGGCCATTCCACAAGACTTGCAATCGCACTTGGACCACCAAGAGCGCGAGATTTTGATTCAGGCCCTCAAGGATTCCGGCTTCAACCGCACGGCAGCGGCCGCGCGTTTGGGCATCAGTCTGCGGCAAATCCGCTACCGCATTGAACGGCTCAATATCCAGCTGCCTCACGACAGTGACAACGACGCATGAACGCCCACTCGTTTGACAAAGCGCCCTCAGGAGACACCGCAATGTGGCAATCCGGCTGGTACCGCTTTGCACGCAAGATGCCTTCGCCAAATTTCGGCCCTCGGCCAGTCAATGCCGCCGTCGACCTGGTGGTGATTCATGCCATCAGCTTGCCGCCCGGGCAATTCGGCGCCGACCATGTGCAGCAACTGTTCATGAACCAGCTGGATTGGCAGGCCCATCCGTATTTCAAGACGATTGAGGGGCTAGAAGTGTCTTCGCATTTCTACATCCGCCGCGATGGCGCGCTGTGGCAGTTTGTCAGTGCCGATGACCGCGCCTGGCACGCCGGCGCCTCGCACTACCGGGGTCGTGTCAACTGCAACGACGATGCCATTGGCATTGAGCTCGAAGGCGCGCAGGATGTGCCGTTTGAAGTGCCCCAATACGAAACCTTAAGCAGCCTGATCGCCGCTTTACCGGCGCGCTACCCCATCGCGCACATCGCGGGGCACGAGCACATCGCGCCGGGACGCAAATGGGACCCGGGCCGAGGCTTTGATTGGGTGCAATTGCAACAGTCACTGGCGTGGCCGGCTCAGTATTTTCCCGAGGTCGCGGTTTCGTCCAGCGGACTCTGAATCGCGCGCTTGTCGACGTTCAAAACGGTGCACGCCGATGCACCAACTTATTCGACCCAGCATTTGCGCGCCCAAGCAAGGCAAATCGAGCGCTTGGCCTTGAATTTACAAGCTGAATCATCTGGGCATGCGATGCCTGAAGGCCCCCCAGCCCGCTGACACTTTGTGCAGTGCGGGTGGGTTTAAACCCGCTGCACCACAACTTTTTCGCACGGGATGGTCACGCCGCCAGCAAGGTCACGGTACACTACCGGTAGTGGCTTGTGCTTGAACAACACACCATATATAGTGCTTTACATCAGCATTTGAAAAAAATGCTTTTTTGATTTTTTGAGACGAATCTCGAAGAATTCTCTAGCTCACCACCAGATTAATCGCCGCCGCCGAGGACCCCATGCAAACCGCCCTGAATACACCAACCCCTTTGCACACTGGCATGCTAAATCCGCAAATCCAGGACAACGCCCCCCAGAGTGCCCTGAACAACTACCAGATCATCCGGCGCAACGGTGCCGTGGTGCCTTTTGAGCCCAGCAAAATTGCCGTGGCCATGATGAAAGCCTTTTTAGCCGTGCATGGCACGCAGGGCGCAGCGTCGGCCAGCGTGCGCGAGGTGGTGGATGCGCTGACGCAAAACGTGGTGCGCGCCCTGATGCGCTCCCGTCCGGCAGGCGGCACCTTTCATATTGAAGATGTGCAAGACCAGGTTGAACTCGGCCTGATGCGTGGCGGTCACCATGAAATCGCTCGCGCTTATGTGTTGTACCGCGAGCGCCGCACCCAAGAGCGCGCCCAACAAGCCACGCAGCAGGCGCCGGCAACACCGGCACTGCACGCCATCGACGGCGGCCAGCGCGTGCCGCTGGATCTGGATCACCTCAAGACCCTGATCGTGGACGCCTGCGCCGGTTTGGGCGCAGACATCAAGCCCGATCCGATTCTGGCCGAGACCATGCGCAATCTGTACGACGGCGTGCCCATGGACGAAGTCTACAAAGCGTCCATCCTGGCCGCACGCACGCTGATTGAAAAAGACCCGGATTACACCTACGCGACCGCCCGTCTGCTGTTTCACACCATCGCGCGTGAAGTGCTGGGACGCGATGTGCCCCACGCCCAGATGGGCGAAGCCTACATGGCGTACTTTCCGCAATTCATCCAAAAAGGCGTGGACAACGACTTGCTGGACGAGAAGCTGCTTCAGTTTGACTTGAAGAAACTCGGCGCCGCCCTCAAGCCCGATCGTGACCTGAAGTTTGATTACCTGGGTCTGCAAACGCTGTATGACCGCTATTTCCTGCACGTTCGCAAATCACGCATCGAATTGCCCCAGGCGTTTTTCATGCGTGTGGCCATGGGCCTGTCGCTCAATGAAGTCGACCGTGAAGCGCGTGCCATCGAGTTCTATGAAGTCCTGTCGTCCTTTGACTTTATGTCCAGCACGCCCACGCTGTTCAACAGCGGCACACTGCGTTCACAGCTCTCGAGCTGCTACCTGACCACCGTGCCGGACGATCTGGACGGCATTTACGAGTCGATTAAAGAAAACGCGCTGCTGTCCAAGTTCGCTGGCGGCCTGGGCAACGACTGGACGCGCGTGCGCGCCCTGGGCTCCCACATCAAGGGCACCAATGGCGAATCGCAAGGCGTGGTGCCTTTCCTCAAAGTGGTGAACGACACTGCCGTGGCCGTGAACCAAGGCGGCAAGCGCAAGGGCGCGGTCTGCACTTATCTGGAAACCTGGCACCTGGACATTGAAGAATTCCTGGAGTTGCGCAAGAACACGGGCGACGACCGCCGCCGTACCCACGACATGAACACGGCCAACTGGATTCCCGATCTGTTCATGCGTCGCGTGATGGAAAAAGGTTCCTGGACCCTGTTCTCGCCTTCCGATGTGCCGGATCTGCACGACAAGTTCGGCATCGAGTTCGAAAAAGCCTATGTGGCTGCTGAAGAAAAAGCAGCCCGTGGCGAGATCAAGCCCTCGCGCACGGTGCAAGCGTCAGACCTGTGGCGCAAGATGCTCACCATGCTGTTTGAAACCGGCCACCCTTGGATCACCTTCAAGGATGCCTGCAATGTGCGTTCGCCCCAGCAGCATGCCGGCGTGGTGCATTCGTCCAATCTGTGCACCGAGATCACGCTCAACACCAGTGACACCGAAACCGCGGTGTGCAACTTGGGTTCGGTCAATCTGCGTCAACACTTGAAGGACGGCAAGGTCGACCACGAGAAGCTGAAGAAAACCGTGTCCACCGCCATGCGCATGCTGGACAACGTGATTGACATCAACTACTACGCGGTCAAGAAGGCGCGGGACTCCAATCTGCGTCATCGCCCGGTGGGCTTGGGCGTGATGGCCTTCCAAGACAGTCTGTATGCCTTGCGCATTCCTTATGCCAGCGACGCGGCCGTGGAATTTGCCGACCAGTCCATGGAAGCCATCTGCTACTACGCTTACTGGGCCTCGACTGAACTGGCCAAAGAACGTGGCAAGTATTCCAGCTACAAGGGCTCGCTGTGGGATCAGGGCGTACTGCCCTTGGACACGCTGGACCTGCTGAGCAATGCCCGTGGTGGCTATGTGGAAGTTGACCGTTCCGCCACGATGGACTGGGACGCACTGCGCAAGAAAATTGCGCAAGACGGCATGCGCAATTCCAACTGCGTGGCCATTGCGCCCACCGCCACCATCTCCAACATCATCGGCGTGGACGCCTCCATCGAGCCATGTTTTGGCAACTTGTCTGTCAAGTCCAACTTGTCGGGCGAGTTCACCATCATCAACAGCTACTTGGTGCATGACCTCAAGCGCCTGGGCCTGTGGGACGATGTGATGGTCATGGACCTCAAGCACTTTGATGGTTCACTCGCGCCGATTGACCGCGTTCCTGCGGAAGTGAAGTCGCTCTACGCCACCGCCTTCGAAGTCGAAACCCGCTGGTTGGTGGAAGCTGCTGCACGCCGCCAAAAATGGATCGATCAAGCACAGTCCCTGAATATTTACATGGCTGGCGCGTCGGGCAAGAAGCTGGACGACACCTACAAGCTGGCTTGGTTGCGTGGTCTGAAGACCACCTACTACCTGCGCACCATGTCGGCCACGCATGCCGAGAAATCGACTGTGACCGCTGGTCGAATGAATGCCGTCTCATCGGGCGCGGCGCCCAGTGGCGCAGGTATGAGTGCATTGGACGCAGCAGCAGCTGCAGCGCAAGCACAAATGGCGACCGCAGCGACCGACATCAAGTTCTGCGCCATCGATGATCCGGGCTGCGAAGCCTGCCAGTGAGCGCGCGCATGGCGAGTGCCATGCGATGTAATTGAGCAACACAAATGAGCAGAGATGTGAATGAATACTTTCCATTTCATCAATCTGCTCTCATAATTCATGGATTGGAAACTCGTATGTTGAACTGGGAAGAAGAGATCAAGCCCGCATCGTCAGTCTTATCTGCAAGCAGCCCGTTTGGTGGCAGCTCGCTGACGCATCTTTCGCCATTGCCTGAAGTGGGCATGGCTCCCGCCGTTACCTCCGCCGCGTCTGCTCCCGTTGCCACGCCGCAGCGGATGAAGGCCTCTGACAAGCGCATCATCAATGGCCAGACCGACGTCAACCAGCTGGTGCCTTTCAAATACAAATGGGCTTGGGAAAAATACCTCTCGTCGTGCGCCAACCACTGGATGCCGCAAGAAGTGAACATGACGCGGGACATCGCGCTGTGGAAAGATCCTAACGGTCTGACCGAAGACGAGCGCCGTATCGTCAAGCGCAACCTCGGCTTCTTTGTGACAGCTGACTCACTGGCCGCCAACAACATTGTGCTGGGCACTTACCGCCACATCACCGCGCCCGAATGCCGTCAGTTCTTGCTGCGTCAGGCCTTTGAAGAAGCCATTCACACCCACGCCTACCAATACATCGTGGAGTCGCTCGGCTTGGACGAAGCAGAGATTTTCAACGCCTACAACGAAGTCAAGTCAATCCGCGATAAAGACCAATTCCTGCTGCCGTTTATCAGCGTCATCATGGACCCCAACTTCAACACGGGTACGGTCGCCACGGATCAAGCACTGCTCAAGTCCCTGATCGTGTTTGCCTGTCTCATGGAAGGCCTGTTCTTCTATGTGGGCTTCACGCAAATTCTCGCGCTCGGTCGCCAGAACAAGATGACGGGTGCTGCCGAGCAGTACCAGTACATCCTGCGCGATGAATCCATGCACTGCAACTTCGGCATTGACCTCATCAACCAGCTCAAACTTGAAAATCCGCACCTGTGGACGGCCGAGTTCAAGGCAGAGATCCGCGCGCTGTTCGAACAAGCTGTCGAGCTTGAATACCGCTACGCCGAAGACACCATGCCCCGCGGCGTGCTGGGCATGAATGCCTCCATGTTCAAGGGCTACTTGCGCTATATCGCCAACCGGCGTGCCACGCAAATCGGCTTGGAAGCGCTTTTCCCCAATGAGGAAAATCCCTTCCCCTGGATGAGTGAGATGATTGATCTGAAGAAAGAGCGCAATTTCTTTGAGACCCGAGTGATTGAGTACCAATCCGGTGGCGCGCTTTCTTGGGACTGATACGAATTAAGCATGACGTACAAAATTTCACAAGCCAACACGGACGCTTTGAAGAGCGCATGGGGTTTGTGCACCCGAGTTCATGGACATGGGATTTCGCCCATGCCCATGAATCACTTCTTGCAATCCAACAAGCATGAAGTGCTCTTTGTAACTTGATCAAGGAGAAAATAATGGCAACTGCAAAAAAACCGGCCGCTAAGAAGGCCGCACCGAAGAAAGCTCCCGCTAAAAAAGTGGCAGCAAAGAAACCAGCAGCTAAAAAAGTAGCAGCTAAAAAAGCACCGGCCAAAAAAGCCGTCGCTAAAAAAGCTCCTGCCAAAAAAGTTGCTGCTAAGAAGCCCGCAGCTAAAAAAGTAGCAGCTAAGAAGCCCGTAGCTAAAAAAGCTGCTGCTAAAAAGCCTGCTGCTAAAAAAGCTGCAAAAAAGGTTGTTAAGAAGGCGGTCAAGAAAGTAGCGGCCAAAAAGCCTGCTGCTAAAAAAGCCGCCAAGAAAAAACCTGCTGCCAAAAAAGCAGCGAAAGCGAAAGCCCCCGCGAAGAAAGCTGCCAAAAAACCGGCCGCGAAGAAAGCCGCGAAAGCACCCGCTGCGAAAGTAGCGCCTGCTCCTGCTGCTCAGACTACTCTGAACCCGCAGGCTGCTTGGCCGTTTCCAACGGCCAGCAAACCCTGATTTCAGGGTTTAGGCTTCAAGCCCGATGTCCGAAAGGCATCGGGCTTTTTCATGCCCGCATCAAGAAGACCTCATGGGACTGCCTGCATTTCCTTTTTTGAAATTAGATGCCACCGGTGGCGTGGTCATCGATGTGCATGCCATGCCGAATGCGAACAAAACAGTGGTTCAAGGCCTTCATGACGGTGCTGTGCATATTCGCCTCAAAGCCCCGCCAGTGGAAGGCAAAGCCAATGAGGCCTTACTGAGATGGTTGGCGACTGAACTGGAAATTCCCCGCGGCAGCATCGAGTTGCTTAGAGGCGATAAGTCGCGACGTAAACACTGTCGCGTGGCCCCCGCTTACATCGAAACCGCGCGTTGGGACAAGCTTCAAGTGCAAGAGGCATCCCGCTGAGCGCGACGCTCACAAGCCCATTGCGGCCAGATTCACCTGGTAGTTTTGCGGCCCGCGGTGGGCGATTTTGAGCGCACCCATTTGATTACCCAGGGCCGCACAGCGCGTGAGTGGCCAGCCTTGCTCCAAGCCAAACAAGAGTGCGCCACGGTAGGCATCCCCGCAACCGGTGGGATCTACCACCGCTTGCGCTTGAACGGGCGGGACGAGGATTTTTTCTCCGTCAACCCAGACTTCACTGCCTTGCGAGCCCAAAGTAACGATCAGCCCTTGTACGCGTTTTGAGATTTCTAAATTAGTCAGGCCAGTGCGCTCACACAACATCTTGCCTTCATAGTCATTGACGGTGACCCAACTGGCCAGCTCAATAAAGCGCGTCAATTCTGCGCCATCAAACATGGGCAAGCCTTGGCCGGGATCAAACACAAACGGGATCTTGGCTTCGTTGAACTGTTGGGCATGACTCAACATGGCGTCACGCCCATCCGGAGAAACGATGCCCAGCGAAATGTTTTTGCCGGCTTCAATCCGGTTGTCGTGGGCATGCATCATGGCCCCCGGATGAAAGGCGGTGATCTGGTTGTTGTCGCGGTCCGTCATGATCAAGGCTTGGGCCGTGTAGGTTTCCTGGATCTGCCGCACATGCCGGGTTTCAATGCCCAGCTCTTGCAAGCGAAGCAGGTAGCCGGCGCCATCATTACCCAAAGTGGCCATCGGAACGGGCTGTCCCCCCAATGCCTTGAGCGCATAGGCGATATTGCCCGCACATCCACCGAAATCACGCCGCAGGGTGGGCACCAGAAAGGACACATTCAAAATATGCAGCTGCTCGGGCAGGATTTGCTCAGCAAATCGGCCCTCGAAGTTCATGATGGTGTCAAAAGCCAGAGAGCCGCAAATCAAAGATGCCATAAGATTTTTTTCTAAGGTCAGGGGTAAAAAGCAAGGATTCGATAACCCGCAATACGCTGTGATACGTCTGCGTTGGTCAGATTCACCATCGCCGAGCCGGTGCTTTGGACGCCGGGTGCCAGTGTATTGGTATGAAAGTTCAGATCTTTTTCACGCAGAACTTTTCGCACCAGCGCTTGGTCATGCGCATCGGTGAGAGAAATTTCTATCGCTGGCACAGCCAAGGCAACGTCACTGGTATTTTTGAGTGAGAAATTCAGGGTGTACAGGTCGGGACGAATTTTGGTGAATGATGAACTTTCAATCACCACCGCTTCAATTTGTCGTAATGCTCTAACGCGGCATTTCATCGCATCACAAAAGTCTTCCAACCAAGGTTTGAGCCGAGGCTCATGGGCGGCGATGAGGTCACGCTCGTGGGCGGCGATTTGCACCAAAAAACCAGCCGACAGCAGCAACACGACCAACGCCAACCCCGCGCGCTCCCAAGGGCTGACGTATTTCAGACGCTTTGGCGGTTTGCGCAAAAAACTAAGCGGCTTGTCTTTGATCTGCAGATTCAGCGCATCGCTTGTACCGGGCGGCGACGGCGCAACATCGAAGGGCTTAATTTGCTCAATGGGCACATAGGGCTCTTTAGGCTCACTGTAGGCGTGGTGTTCTGTTGATGGGATTTGAGTGGACAGATCTACATCCACCGGCCCATGCGCTGAAAAATGCTGCTCGACGCTTACCCCGTGCAAAGGTGACATCGCATCATCAGCAAGAGCTTGATCGGACGCCGGTTCTGCCTCGACGAGGGCTTGGGTATAGAGATGCACGTTGGCATCAAAGACATTCTGGCATTGACCACAACGAACCCAACCCTGCGACACCTGCAATTGGTCGGCAACGACTTTGAACAGCGTCTGGCAGGCCGGGCATTGGGTGATCAGGCTCATGATCTTTCGATTGTAGAGCCCCCACAACCCTTGCTCAGAGTCGCGCGGTCATCAAGATCCAGCCGTCTTGAGAGTCACTCACTGACAGTTCACACCAAGGCGCATAGGCCAATTGGAGTTCCTCAGCCTGTCGCTCCAAAATTCCCGCCAGCACCAGGCCCCCCCCGGTTTGAACGCGAGCGCACAACAGTGGCGCCAGCACTTTGAGGGGCGTTGCCAGAATATTGGCCAGTACGGTTTGGTACTGCCCTTGCGCTTGCTCGGGTTGACCCGCATGCAGGACGACCGCGTTGGCCTGCGCATTGATTTGCGTCGAGGTGACAGCTGCGTCGTCAATGTCCACAGCATCAATGTCAGAGGCACCGAACTTGGCCGCACCAATGGCCAAAATACCCGAACCGCAACCGTAATCCAATACACGGCCTAATCCCCCGGGGGCTTGGCTGGCGATCCAGCGCAGGCACATGCGGGTCGTGGGGTGTGTGCCGGTGCCAAACGCCAGACCCGGATCGAGTCGGATGGTGTGGCGAGCTTGGGCTGGTGGTTCATGCCAGGTCGGCACTATCCAAAAATCAGGGGTGATCTCAACCGGTGCGAATTGAGATTGCGTCAAGCGCACCCAATCTTGCTCGGGCACCTGGGTAACGCCCAACAGGCGGCAGCCCTCAAAAAAATCTTGTGCTTGCAGCAGGGTGGCCGCTTCCAGCGCCGCCGTTTCTTGCGCAAACAGGGCGAGAATGCGTGAGCGGTTCCACCCATCTTGGGGTGGGGGCATGCCGGGCTCACCAAATAAGGCTTGTTCTTCCTGGGTCTGGGCATCCGCATCTTCGACGCTCACGCTGAGAGCGTCTAAGGCATCCAGGGCATCACTGAGTGTCTCCACGCGGTCTTGGGGACACATCAAACTCAATTCAAACATGGTTCATTCGCTCAGCGTTTGTGTTGGCTAAGCCACTCTTCCAGGTAATGGATGTTGGTCCCACCTGTCATGAACTTAGCGTCCACCATCAACTCGCGATGCAAGGGAATGTTGGTGTTGATACCCTCGACCACGGTTTCAGCCAAGGCAGTGCGCATGCGCGCCAGCGCTTGGTCCCGGGTGTCTCCATGAACAATGATCTTCCCAATCATGGAGTCGTAGTTCGGCGGCACAAAATAGTTGGTGTAAACATGGGAGTCCACCCGCACACCAGGACCACCGGGCGCATGCCACATGGTGATGCGACCGGGCGAGGGCATGAAGTTGAACGGGTCTTCCGCGTTGACGCGGCACTCAATGGCGTGCCCCCTGATTTGAATGTCACGCTGGGTGAAGGGTAATTTTTCACCGGCCGCCACCATGATTTGCGTTTTGACGATGTCCACACCCGTGATCATCTCGGTCACCGGGTGTTCCACCTGCACCCGGGTGTTCATCTCAATGAAATAGAACTCGCCATTTTCATAGAGGAACTCGAACGTGCCTGCGCCACGGTAGCCGATTTTTTTGCAGGCTGCGACACAACGCTCGCCAATTTTCTCGATCAACTTGCGTGCGATGCCCGGTGCAGGCGCTTCTTCAAGGATTTTTTGATGGCGACGCTGCATGGAGCAGTCGCGCTCGCCCAGGTACACCGCGTTCTTGTGCTTGTCGGCCAGTATCTGTATTTCAATGTGGCGCGGGTTCTGGAGAAATTTCTCCATGTAAACCGCCGGGTTGTTGAAGGCAGCGCCCGCCTCGGCTTTGGTCATCTGCACCGCATTGATCAGCGCCGCCTCGGTATGCACCACGCGCATGCCGCGCCCGCCGCCGCCGCCTGCGGCCTTGATGATCACGGGGTAGCCCACAGACTTGGCAATCCGGCGAATTTCAATAGGATCGTCCGGCAGTTCACCGTCAGAGCCGGGCACACACGGCACGCCTGCTTTGATCATGGCTTGTTTGGCTGAGACCTTGTCACCCATGGTGCGGATGGATTCTGGCGTCGGGCCGATGAACTGAAATCCGCTTTGCTCGACACGCTCTGCAAAGCTGGCGTTTTCGCTCAGGAAGCCGTAACCAGGGTGAATAGCTTCAGCATCGGTCACTTCGGCTGCCGAAATGATGGCCGGCATGTTGAGGTAGCTCAAGCCTGAAGGTGCAGGGCCAATGCACACCGCTTCCTCGGCTAATTTCACATACTTGGCTTCACGGTCCGCTTCGGAGTAAACCATGACGGCTTTGACGCCCAGCTCGCGGCAAGCGCGCTGGATGCGCAGGGCAATTTCGCCACGGTTGGCGACCAGAATTTTCTTGAACATGGGTGCAGTCGCCTTATTCGATCACGAACAAGGGCTGGCCATACTCCACGGCCTGGCCGTTTTCGCACAGGATCTGGGTAATCGTTCCCGTGTGGTCGGATTCAATTTCATTGAGGATTTTCATCGCCTCAATAATGCACAGCGTGTCGCCAGTCTTGACTGCTGAGCCAATCTCAATAAATGACTTGGCCCCCGGGGAGGAGGAGCGATAAAAAGTACCCACCATAGGGGACTTCACCACATGACCGCTAGGCTCGGTGGCAACCGGGGCCGGCGCGGACACTGGCGCTGGGGCAGGTCCCGAGCTTTCGGCAGCAGGTGGCACGGCGGCCGCCACGGGTGGCGCATAGGTCACCTGAGCTGGTGCAAAACCGCCTTTGACGATGCGCACTTTGCCCTCTGCCTCGGTGATTTCCAGTTCAGAAACATTCGAATCCGACACCAAATCGATCAATGTCTTGAGTTTTCTCAAATCCATGGGAGCTCCTGCCTTATTTTTGATTTCATTCCAATTTATGTCAACACAGCCCAATTAGCTTCTAATTGCTCTGAATTTGTACAAATTTGAATTGCATGAAATGAGCCCTTATCCTACCAGAAGCTCATTTGAGATTTTGCCAATCATGGAGATCCTGAAGCGAAACCTTACCAATTTTCCTTTGACGCAGCTTGCCAGCGGAGTCCAACACCACGGAAAAGGGCAGCCCAGCCCCTGAATTTCCCAAAGCATTGGACAGTGAGACACCGCCCGAACCCGCCATCGCGATCGGAAAAGTCACGGGATGTTGCTTTAAAAAATCCAAAACCAATTTCGGCTGATCCACCGCCAAACCAATCACTTGCCATCTTTTAGATGAATTTTCGCGGTAAAAGCCGTCTAATAAAGGCATTTCCTCAATGCATGGCGGACACCAGGTGGCCCAGAAATTAATCAATACAGGTGCGCCGCGCAGTTGAGCCATGGGGAAGCTGGCACCTTCTGGTGTGCGCAATTCAATTTGCCAAAAGTTGTCTGGCAGCGCAGTCTCAGACTCGGAAGCACCATGACGCCACCAAGCCAGCGCCGCCCCTCCCAGACCCGCAACAGCCGCGGTTGCAGCGAACAGGGAGATGCGGCGGTCAAGATTAACTTTCATAAATACACCTGTAAATTCGGCCATCAATCGTCAAAAGCATTCAATAAAGCCTTAACCGCATTCAAACCCCCTCGAGGGGGTCGACCCAAGCCATCCGGCTTTAGCGCCCCCCGGAGGTCATCGTAATCATGCAGCGCCAGATGAACCCCGATGTGTTCTGCCAGCTCTTGGCTGAAGGCGTGAATGCTCAGCACATCTACGGTCTCACCTTGAAATCCCGACCGCGATCCTGTCTGGTAAGCCACGCCTTTGTCCAACAAAAGCAGTTCTACTGTCTTTTCTTCTTCGCAAAACAGTTGCAAATGAATATCGGAGCGACGGGTGGCCGTGCCGTGCCAGACGGCGCCGCTCAAATGCGGATGGAAAAGGCCCAAGCGCTCCATCCACTGCAAAGCCAGCCGGCGCAGGGCCAACAATTCCTGGGGTTGGGTGTCGGCACAAAAAATCTCGATGTACTCGTGCACGGCAAGCTCAAGCTCGTCATTGCCCGGTAAAGCCGTACGCGCGGGCAAACCCATTTGCTTGAGGGCGCGCCGTTTAGCCGGCCCATATTCCAGGCCTTCTTCCACCACCAAAGCAGCGGCTACCGCAGCAATCTCCAAAGCACTCATGGTTGTATTGTGCACGTCGCAGACCCGAGCGCTCAGCCCCTAGAATCAGGCCATGCACATTCACATCCTTGGCATCTGCGGCACCTTCATGGGCGGCCTGGCCGCCTTGGCCCGAGAGGCCGGGCACAAAGTCACTGGTTGCGATGCGGGCGTTTACCCGCCCATGAGTGACCAGTTGCGCGCTCTGGGCATTGAGCTGATCGAGGGGTTTGACGCCGCTCAGCTGGCCTTGAAGCCCGATCTTTACGTGATCGGCAACGTGGTGAGCCGTGCACGCACAGCAGATGGCACGCCCAAGTTCCCCTTGATGGAAGCCATCATGGAAGCGGGGCTGGCTTACACCAGCGGGCCACAGTGGCTGGCCGAGCATGTGCTGCAAGGCCGCCATGTACTGGCGGTGGCCGGCACGCATGGCAAAACCACCACCACGTCCATGCTGGCCTGGATTTTGGAAGCCGCCGGGCTGACACCGGGTTTTTTGGTGGGCGGAGTTCCTATGAATTTTGGCGTGTCCGCACGCTTAGGGCAGGCCTCCGACAGCGCCAGCCGCGCCCTGTTCGTGATTGAAGCCGACGAGTACGACACCGCATTTTTTGACAAGCGCAGCAAGTTCGTTCATTACCGGCCGCGCACGGCCGTGCTCAACAACCTGGAATTCGACCACGCCGATATTTTTGATGACCTGGCCGCCATTGAGCGCCAGTTCCACCACTTGGTGCGCACCGTGCCAGCCAGCGGGCGGGTGGTGGTCAACGGCTTGGAAGAAAGCCTCTCGCGTGTCTTGAACACCGGCTGCTGGAGTGAGGTTCGCAGCTTTGGCGCGGCCGTCAGTGACTTCACCGCGCAAGGCGAACCGGACCACTTTGAAGTGCTGCAGCAGGGGCGTAGCGTCGCACAGGTGCAGTGGGCACTCAGCGGGGTTCACAACCAGCTCAACGCGCTGGCAGCCATTGCCGCAGCCGAACATGTGGGTGTTGCACCTGCGTTGGCTGCGCAGGCACTGGGCCGCTTTGAGAACGTGCGTCGGCGCATGGAAGTGCGCGGCCAAGTGCCGCGCGCAGGCGGGGCGATCACGGTCTATGACGATTTTGCGCACCACCCCACCGCCATTCGCACCACGGTGGATGGTTTGCGCCGCAAGATAGGTCCTCAGGCGCGCATTCTGGCCGTGTTCGAGCCGCGCTCCAACACCATGAAGCTGGGCACGATGAAGTCGCAGTTGCCCTGGAGTCTGGAAGATGCGGATCTGGCGTTTTGCCACAGCGGCGGGCTGGGCTGGGATGCCCGTGCCGTACTCGCGCCCATGGGTGAACGTGCCCAGGTCGGCGATACGGTGGCCGAGGTGGTGCAACAGGTGGTGCGGCAGGCGCGAGCCGGCGACCATGTGCTGTGCATGAGCAACGGCAGCTTTGGCGGCATCCACGAGCAACTGATCGCAGCCCTGAAAGCGCCCTGAATCCCCCCGCCCCCGGCCTGCAGGGGGGACGAGGGGGGTGTAGCTGGTCGCGTGATCAGCCGGCCCGGCGGGCCTTGACGGCGTCCGACAAGATCTGCAGTGACTTGAGTGAGTCATCCCAACCCAAGCAAGCATCGGTGATGCTTTTGCCGTACTCCAGCTTGCTGGCATCGTCTTTGCCGGGTGTGAATTTTTGCGCGCCGCCATGCAAATGGCTTTCGACCATCACCCCGAACACACTGTGTGAACCTGCCGCAATTTGCGCGCCGATGTCGCGTGCGACCTCGATCTGGCGTTCATGCTGCTTGCTGCTGTTGGCATGGCTGCAATCGACCATGAGCGTGGCCGGCAGTTTGGCCGCTTCCAGGTCTTTACAAGCCGCTTGCACACTGGCAGCGTCGTAGTTGGGCGCTTTGCCGCCGCGCAAAATCACATGGCAGTCTTTGTTGCCGTTGGTTTGCACGATGGCCACACGACCGTTTTTATGAACTGACAGGAAATGGTGCCCACGCGATGCGGCCTGGATGGCGTCGGTGGCAATGCGGATATTGCCGTCGGTGCCGTTTTTGAAGCCGATCGGCGCCGAAATGCCCGAAGCCAGTTCGCGGTGCACCTGGCTCTCGGTGGTGCGCGCGCCGATGGCGCCCCAGCTGATGAGGTCGCCGATGTATTGCGGCGAGATCACATCCAGGAATTCGCTGCCCGCGGGCAGGCCCATGCGGTTGATCTCGATGAGCAACTGGCGCGCGATGCGCAGACCTTCGTCGATGCGGCAGCTCTCATCCAGGTAGGGGTCATTGATCAGACCTTTCCAGCCCACCGTGGTGCGGGGCTTCTCGAAATACACCCGCATCACAATTTCCAGGGTGTCCTTGTATTTCTCGCGCTGAACCTTCAGTTGACGCGCGTAGTCCACAGCAGCGGCCGGGTCATGGATGGAGCATGGCCCGATGATGACCAGCAAGCGGTCGTCCTTGCCCGCCATGATGTTGTGAATCGTGCGACGCGTGTCGCCCACCAGGGTTTCGACCGCGGTGCCGCTGATCGGGAAAAACCGGATCAGATGCTCGGGTGGGGGCAACACCGTGATGTCCTTGATGCGCTCGTCATCGGTGTGGCTGGTCTTGTCGATCGGGCTGGCATACCAGGCTTGGGGGTTGGTGGCAGTGGCTTTGGTGTTCATGACTTCACTCCTCAATTCATATCCAATAAAGGGCTTAAAAAAAAACCGCCGGGTCCCGGCGGTTTTTAGAAATTCAGACGTTTGTTTCAGCTACGTTCAGAACTCTCTACCGCCGTGGCGCTTGAGAACCCAAAATAAGCAAAATAAAAACGTGTCGCAGACATGAATGCCACTTTAGCACAACTGGCCAGTGCACCCGCTCAGGCTGTCCCGCCTACGGTCAGCCCGTCAATGCGCAGGGTGGGCTGACCCACACCCACGGGCACGCTTTGTCCTTCCTTACCGCAAACGCCCACCCCGCTGTCCAGGCGCATGTCGTTGCCGATGAGGGAGACACGCGTCAGGGCGTCCGGGCCATTGCCCACAATCGTGGCGCCCTTGACCGGGTAGAGGATCTTGCCGTTTTCCACCCAATACGCTTCGCTGGCGGAAAACACAAATTTGCCGGAGGTGATGTCCACCTGCCCGCCGCCGAAATTCGTGGCGTAAAGACCGCGCGTGATGCTGGCGACGATTTCTTCGGGCGCTTTGTCACCGCCCAACATGTAGGTGTTGGTCATGCGGGGCATGGGAATATGGGCGTAACTCTCGCGTCGGCCGTTGCCGGTAGGCGTTGTCTTCATGAGCCGCGCGTTCATGCCGTCCTGGATATAACCCTTGAGGATGCCGTCTTCGATCAGCACATTGCGCTGGCTGGCATAGCCTTCATCGTCCACGTTGAGCGAGCCGCGGCGATCGGCGATGGTGCCGTCGTCCAGCACGGTCACGCCTTTGGCCGCCACGCGTTGGCCGATGCGCCCGGCAAAGGCACTGGAGCCCTTGCGGTTGAAGTCGCCCTCCAGCCCGTGGCCGATGGCTTCATGCAAAAGCACGCCCGGCCAGCCCGGGCCCAACACCACGGTCATTTCGCCAGCAGGCGCGGGGCGTGACTCCAGATTGGTCAAGGCCGCATGCACGGCTTCGTCCACATAGCGCTTGATACACGCGTCGTCAAAATAGGCCAGACCAAAACGGCCGCCGCCGCCAGAGGAGCCCACCTCGCGACGCTCGCCCTGTTCGGCAATCACCGTCACGCTCAAACGCACCAGCGGCCGCACATCGGCGGCCAGCGTGCCATCAGCACGCGCGATCAGCACCACATCGTATTCACTGGCCAGACCCGCCATGACTTGCGCGACGCGCGGGTCTTTGGCGCGCGCCAGCGTTTCAACCTTGCCCAAGAGGCTGATTTTCTCAGCGCTGCCCAAGGTGGCGATCGGATCCATGCCGGGATAGAGCGAGCGAGCCATGGCGATTTTGGCTTGGCTGGTCTTGACCCGTGCGGATTGGGCGGCGGCGGAGATGGTGCGCACGGTGTGCGCCGCATCCAGCAAGGACGCTTCAGAAATATCGTCGGAGTAAGCAAATGCGGTCTTTTCGCCGCTGACCGCACGCACCCCAACCCCTTGGTCAATGCTGAAGGAGCCCGTCTTGACAATGCCTTCTTCCAGGCTCCAGCCCTCGCTGCGGGTGTACTGGAAGTAAAGGTCCGCCTCATCTACACGGTGAGCCCGGATTTCCGACAAGGCACGCGTCAGATGGGATTCATCGAGCCCAAAGGGCGTCAGCAGCAGATCCTTGGCAATAGCCAAGCGTTCAAGAGTGGGTTCGCGTGAAATCATGCGGCCATTCTAGAGGGGTGGGCAAAGCCCTCGTGTTTTCAGGTCTGAACCAGCCGCTTGGATTTGGAAATCGACATCAGGATGCCGAGTCCCAGCCCCAAAGTCACCATGGCGGTGCCGCCATAGCTCACAAAGGGCAAGGGCACGCCCACCACCGGCAAAATGCCGCTGACCATGCCCATATTGACAAACGCGTAGGTGAACAGGATGAAGGTGATGCTGCCCGCCAATAAGCGCGAAAACAAGGTGGGCGCTTCCAGCGCAATGGCCAAACCACGCAAGATGAGGAACACAAAACTGCCAATCAGCAACAGGTTGCCAAACAGCCCGAATTCCTCGGAAAAAGCCGCGAAGATGAAATCGGTGGTGCGTTCGGGGATGAACTCCAAGTGGGTTTGCGTACCTTGCATGAAACCCTTGCCGAAAATGCCGCCTGAGCCAATGGCAATCATGCCTTGGAGAATATGAAAGCCCTTACCCAGCGGATCTCTCGAAGGATCGAGCAGCGTGCAAATGCGTTGCTGCTGGTAGTCATGCAGGATGGGCCAACGCATGCCCTCCGCGCACAGCTGCGGCTCGAAAATCACGACCAGAAAAATTCCTATCAAGCCCAACACCAGCGGGGGGATGATCAGTTTCCAGCTCAAGCCGGCATAAAAAATCACGGACACGCCCGCCGCCAACACCAGCAAGGCCGTGCCTAAATCGGGTTGTCGAATAATCAAGCCCACCGGGACGACGAGCAATAGTGCCGCCACCCCAAAGTCCAAGGGGCGCAGTTGTCCCTCGCGCTTTTGGAACCACCACGACAGCATCAAAGGCATGGCGATTTTCAATATCTCGCTGGGCTGAATGGTGATGCCCACATAGATCCAGCGCCGGGCACCCTTTTTAGTGATCCCGAATATCGCCACGGCAATCAACAAGGCCACGCCCGCCAAGTACAAAGGCACCGCCAGTGACATCAAGCGTTGCGGCGAGATTTGGGCCACCACAAACATGATGCAGCCCGCCAAGAGCATGTTGCGACTGTGGTCTACAAAGCGAGAGCCGTGGTCATAGCCGGACGACAACATGGTGAGCATGCCAGCACACGCCAGCAAAAAAACGGCAAACGCCAAAGCACCGTCAAACCCCTCGAACCAGGGCGTGACGCGTTGCAACAAGGAAGGTCTCTCAAATACTACCCGCATGGGCTGCATTATCACGTGAGTTGTGCCGTGTTCGGTGTGACGCCGTGTCACGGTGGTGTGCTTTCTTTATGATGCCAACCATGTCCACCACCCACTTGCTCTATCTGCACGGTTTTCGCTCCTCACCCCAATCCACCAAGGCCAAAATGGTCCGCCAGCGGCTGACGAAGAGCCACCCCGGCGTCACGCTGTGGTGTCCCCAGTTGCCGCCCTCTCCCAAGGAAGCCCTGCGCATGCTTGAAGCCGGGATTGCGGGTTGGCCGCTTGAGCACATGGCGGTGATGGGCTCCTCGTTGGGCGGTTTTTACGCCACCGTGCTGGCAGAGTACACCGGCTGCCGCGCCGCCTTGCTCAATCCGGCGATCGATCCGGCACGCGATTTGGTCAACCATGTGGGTGAGCAAAGCACCTGGGGGCACCCTGAAGCACGATTCCAGTTTGAGCCTGCCTATGTAGACGAGTTACGCGCCATGACGCCACCCCACATCACCCGCCCAGAGCGCTACTACGCGCTGATTGCCAAGGGTGACGAGGTGCTGGACTGGCGCGAGATGGTGGACCGCTACCCCGGCGCAAACCTGCATATGCTTGAAGGCAGCGACCATGCCTTGAGCGATTTCGCCCATCAAATCGACGAGGTTCTGGCGTTTTTACAAATGAGCGACGCCCCGTTGCACATCGACACCGCCAATCGTCCCGGCTGAGACCGCATTTACTGGGACAATCGGACATATGTTTTTATTGTTTGAAGAAGCCGGCAAATTTTTGGCCGCACGCATTTTGTCCGAAGCTGAGAGCTCGCTGCAGGTGGAGCTCGACAGCGGCAAACGGGTCAAGGTCAAGGCCGCCAATGGTCTGCTCAAGTTCGAGAAGCCCAGCCCCGCTGAACTGATGCTTGAAGCGCAAGCTCTGGCACAGACCATGGAGCTGGACCTGGCGTGGGAGTTTGCACCCGAAGACGACTTCAGTTTCGCCGAGCTCGCCGGCGTGTATTTCAACGACCCGCCCACTCTGACCCAACAAGCCGCCGCGTTGCTGCGCTTGTTCGAGGCGCCGCATTACTTTCGGCGCGCCGGCAAAGGCCGCTTCAAAAAGGCGCCCGCAGAGATCATTCAGCAAGCTTTGGCGGCCATCGAGAAAAAACGCGTGATTCAAGCGCAAATGGAAGAGTGGGTGCAGACGCTCTCACACGGCACTTGCCCGCAGCCGATTCGCGATCAGCTCTACAAAATCCTGTTCAAGCCCGACAAAAATGCGCCTGAATACAAAGCCGTGGTGGAGGCCTCGCGTGCCACGCAAACGGCGCCTTTGGCAATGCTGCAAAAAACCGGCGCCATTGAGTCGGCCTACCAGTTTCACTGGCAGCGCTTTTTGTTTGAAAACTTTCCCAAAGGCACGGCTTTCCCCGCCTTGCAAGCACCGGCCATTCAAGATGCGTTGCCACTGGCCCCTGTGCAGGCGTTCTCTATCGATGACTCGGCCACCACGGAGATCGACGACGCGCTGTCAGTGCAGGGTTTGGGCAGTGGCACGGTCACCGTGGGCATCCACATTGCTGCACCGGGTCTGGCCGTGCAGCGGGGAGACGCCATCGACACGCTGGGGCGCGCGCGCCTGTCCACTGTCTACATGCCCGGCCACAAAATCACCATGCTGCCCGACGAGGTGGTGCAACGCTACACCTTGATGGAAGGACGGGATTGCCCGGCTGTGTCGCTGTACGTCACGTTGGACGAGGCGACTCTGGACATTCGCAGCAGCGAGACCCGCCTGGAGAGAGTCCCGATTGCCCACAACCTGCGCCATGACCAGCTCGACACTCTGGTCACCCGCGCCTGGCTGCAAGACCCTCAGGCCCAGGCCGTCAGTGGCTCGCCGCTCAGCCCCGCGGTCGGGCATGCGCTGTCGTTTCTGTTCCGGCTCGCCGAGCACCTGAAAGCGCAACGCGAAGTGGTGCGCGGTAAACCCGAAAACTTCAACCGACCGGACTACAACTTCAGGCTGTTGGGCCATGAAGGCCTGGAGCCTGTGGGTGACGAAGAAGTGCAAATCACCATTCGCCAACGGGGCGCGCCACTGGACCTGATCGTGGCCGAGGCCATGATTCTGGCCAACAGCACCTGGGGCGAGTGGATGGCTGAACTGGGCGTGCCCGCGATTTACCGCAGCCAGGCCTCACTGGCGCCGGGCGTGAAAGTGCGCATGGGCACCAAAGCTTTACCGCATGCCGGCATTGGGGTGAAAAGTTATGCATGGAGCACCTCGCCCCTGCGCCGCTACACCGACTTGGTCAACCAATGGCAAATCATTGCTTGTGCACGCCACGGGCGTACAGCCGCTTTGGCCGCGCCTTTCAAACCCAAAGACGCCGACCTGTTTTCGATCATCTCCGGCTTTGACGCTGCTTACAGCGCTTACAACGGTCACCAGGCGGCCATGGAGCGGTTTTGGACCCTCAAGTACGTGGCTCAACACGGCATCACTGAACTGGTGGGCACCTTGTTCAAAGAGAACATGGTGCGCGCAGATGACTTGCCTTTGGTTTTACCCGTCATGGGCGCCAGGGATCTCCCACGTGGCGCCAAACTGCGCATCCAATTAGGGGGCATTGACGAGGTGAC
>CANGMW010000010.1 GCA_947454695.1 Comamonadaceae bacterium
ACAGCCACAAATGGGTTAGACGGTATTGGGTGGCCAATGAAAATAATTCGCCCCAGACCAGGGTCGCGCCTAAACGCAAACAAGCGCAGACTTGACCCCAAATGCTCATGATTTCTAAACCGTAAGCGATTAAAAAAACGGAATCCTTTTTTAATTTTTTGTCGTCAATTTGACCGGTTACGGAGTATTCAAACTGCGTGCGGTTCAGACGAATCATCTTGGGTTGTCCCGTCGTGCCCGATGAACGTGTGATGCGCAAGATGTCAGTCAGCTCCTTAGGCGAGACCAGCGTGGAGAGGTTCTTATGCGCCGCAACAGCCAAGACCCTTGAAAACCATGGTTCATCAACAAGATGCACGGGAAGTGGCGCTTCGGGCGCTTGTGAGCCGCTCAGCAAGACATCGGCCCTGTCGAGCAACACGGTTGCCCTGAGTGTGGGAAGGCTCGCAGTGGCAACCCGCAATTCCTCACAGGCCAGAAGCAGCAGAATATGAAAGTAGGGATTGGGCTGATGAACCAATGCCAATTGGCCAGGGCGCAGCCCCATTTTGTACAGCGCGTGCGTGACCTTGATCAGGTCTTGATGTATTTGGGCGTACGTGTGCGTTTGATGGTTCCAGTCAATTGCCACCTTGCTTGGATTTTGGATAGCATGGAACTCTAAAAAATCCGAAGTGGAGGGCAGGCATGGCGCGCGCGAATCTTGAGAAGTGCTTGTCATGTGTGAGGTGGCCTTGTTCCATCTGAAGTCCGCGGAAGTCGCGCAGATACATGCCGCGAGCCGGTAAATCAGTATAAATCGAGGCTAGTTACAATCGACTTCGTTCCCCTTGAAGATTTGAAGATTGAACTTGCGTGAAGATTGTCGCCGCCAAGTTGTTCACTAAAAGGATATTTCCATGAGTTTGAAATGCGGCATCGTGGGCTTGCCCAACGTTGGTAAATCGACCCTGTTCAATGCCCTCACCAAAGCGGGTATCGCAGCTGAAAACTACCCGTTTTGCACCATCGAGCCTAATGTGGGCGTGGTTGAGGTGCCCGACCCCCGTTTACAGCAACTGGCGCAGATCATTTCGCCGGAGCGCATTGTCCCGGCCATTGTGGAGTTTGTGGACATCGCCGGCCTGGTGGCCGGTGCCAGTACGGGTGAGGGTTTGGGCAATAAATTTTTGGCCCACATCCGTGAGACCGACGCTATTGTGAATGTGGTGCGCTGCTTTGAGGACGAAAACGTGGTGCATGTGGCCGGACGCGTGGATCCGATCTCCGATATTGAAGTGATCCAAACGGAGCTGTGTCTGGCTGACTTGGGCACTGTTGAAAAAGCGGTGCACCGTTATCAAAAAACAGCACGCTCGGGTGACAAGGAGGCTGCCAAAGTATTGGTGGTGCTGGAGAAATGCCAGGCGGCGCTGGACGCAGGCAAACCGGTGCGCTCCATCGAGTTCAGCAAAGAAGAGTTGCCTTTGGTCAAGCCCTTGTGCCTGATCACGGCTAAGCCCGCGATGTTTGTGGGCAACGTGAGTGAGGACGGGTTTGAGAACAACCCCTTCTTGGACAAATTGCGTGCCTACGCAGACACCCAAAAAGCGCCAGTCGTGGCGATTTGCGCCAAGATGGAAGCCGATATGGCCGACATGAGCGACGAGGACAAGGCGATGTTTCTGTCCGAAATCGGGCAGGAGGAGCCGGGACTGAATCGCTTAATCCGATCAGCCTTCACCTTGTTAGGGCTTCAAACTTATTTCACGGCTGGCGTTAAAGAAGTGCGCGCCTGGACCATCCACATTGGCGATACCGGACCGCAAGCCGCGGGGGTGATCCACACCGATTTCGAAAAAGGCTACATCCGCGCACAAACCATTGCGTTTGATGACTTCATTCAGTTCAAAGGCGAACAGGGTGCCAAAGATGCGGGCAAGATGCGCAGCGAAGGCAAAGAGTATGTCGTCAAAGATGGTGACGTGATGAACTTTTTGTTCAGCCCTTGAGCGGCTTGTTCGTTCACAAGGCTGTCGAATCGACGCTATGCAAGCGGTTTCAACCAGCATGCCTTCTGCGCATGTGACCCCATTTGAATCGGTCACTGCTTGCACGACAGATTTTTTGGAATACCACGCGCTTCAAACGCCCGATAAGATCGCTTTTCATGCGAAGGATGTGATTTGCTCCTACAGCAAACTCTATCTGGACTTACAACGCGTCACTCTGGGACTGAATCAGTTGGGTCTGCGCAGTGGACAATTTGCACTGGTGCACGAAAGCCATCCCTACCGACATCTATTGTTGCTGCTTGCTTGCGAAAATTTACGCGTTGGTACGGCATCCATTCAATCGCTGAGCCCCACTATTCTGTATACCAAGGCCGACGTCGTATTGAGTGAAACCCATTCACCGGGCATTCCAGTTCTGCTTCATACATTGGACAGCGCTTGGTTTGAGGCTGTGGCCTCAACTTCGGCAGCGCTGCTCGCGACGGCGCCACGCGAGCGTGGCCTTGCCTCGGATCTCATGCGCGTCTCCCGCTCATCGGGCACAACCGGTATTCCCAAGGTGGTTCGAATTAACCGTGGGCAATTTGAACAATGGGTCAGCAGCCAAATCAGAAACAAGGCCTACACGCCGAAATCCATTTTTTTGACCGATTACGGCTTCGAGGTCTACAGCGTTTGGGGGCAAATTGCAGCATGTTTTCGAATGGGTGCAACCGTCGTGCTGGGTGCCCTGCTCGATAGGCTCACCCGATACGATGTTTCTCATCTGTGGCTTTTACCAAACAAGATTTCAGAGTTGCTAAGGCAGTTGCCTGCTGACTGGGAAAAACCACGTAATTTGGTTCTCTTCACAGGTGGTGCACCCGTGTCAGATCCTGTGAGTCGACATGCAAACCGCGTCTTGTGCACGGACCTGGTTAACAACTATGCCGCTAACGAAGTGGGGTCCGTGTGTCGGCTCGATCGTGACAACACTGGCTATCTGTTTGCGGGGGTCGATTTGAGAATCGTCGATGCCGCGGGTGCTGAGTTGCCAATTGGTGAGGAAGGTGAGATTGCCGTGCGGGCTCCCTGGATGATCCATGACTATTGGCAGCAGCCTGATTACACAGCAACGCATTTTCGCCAAGGGTGGTTCTATCCGGGCGACCGAGGTCGGCTCATTGGCTATCGCCATCTTCAGCTCATGGGGCGTTCGGATGACATGCTCAATATTGGTGGGATCAAGCAGCCAGCAGACATGATTGAAAGGACGCTGTCCGCTATGCCATCGGTACTCGAGGTCGCGGCCGCAAAAGGGGTGAGTACCGAAGGCGTGGATGTTTTGTTGATCGCCGTAGTGTTGAGTGATAACAGCTTACTTCCAGCCGTACGAAAAGCGGCTGCCTCAAAAATACCCTTGCTGGCTCGGTACATGTTTGTGTTTGCTCGCGCAAGTTTGCCCAGAACGCCCAACGGCAAAGTGATGCGAAGCGCTATTGCAGCGTTAGCTCAATCAAGCTGAAGTCACCAGCCGTTGGCGTCAGTCTCAGCACGGACAACCCGGCCTTGGATGCCAGCTGCTGGTATTGCGCCATGGTGCGCTCCCTACCCCCCGTGACCATCAGCATGTGCAAATCAACCATGAAGGCATTGGAGCTCAGATCATCACGCAACACACGTTCAATGATGAATAAGCGAGCGTGTTGGCCCATGGCCTTTGCGCATTGCATGAGAATTTTTTGGGCATGTTCGTCGTCCCAGTTGTGCAGCACGCTTTTGAGTACCCAGCAATCTGCTTCGATGGGGATGTCTTTGAAAAAGTCGCCCGAAAGCTTGGTGAGTCTTTGCGCAATATCTGGGTTTTGAAAAGGCGGCATTTTTGCCAGCGTTTGGGCTTGCTCAAACAAAACACCCTGAAGTTGTGGCCATTGGGATAAGCTGGCGTCCAACAAGGTGCCTATGCCGCCCCCGATATCGGCCACGACCTTAAACGGTGACAAATCCCAAACTGCCAAGATGTCGCGCAGGGCTTGACTTGATTCGCCCTTTTGCCAAGTGTCGAACAAGGCACCTTGTTCAGGATGCAAGTTGCGGTATTCCCAAGGTTTACAGCCATGCACGCGGTCAAAGACCGTCTGCCCATCTCGAATTGACTGGGTGAGCTCCCGCCAGGGCAGCCAGTACTGCTCTACGCTCAGGCGGGCATAGGCCGAGACAGTATTGGGGTGTGAAGGGCTGAGTAATGCGCCTCGTTCGGTCACCGTGTAATGCCCGTCATGACCCGCGTTCAGAAGACGCAAACTTACCGCTGCATTGAGAATTCGAATCAAAGCCGAGTGATCGACCCCGATGACGGTGGCAATGTCTTTGGAGACCGTCGCGCCTTGTTGGATGGTGTCGATCACATTCAGCGACACCAAAGCATGCATGATGGCGGCTCGCTGAAAGCCATTGAGATCATGCGTGAGTTGCTTGTGGAGTTCTGCGGTGTCCATTGGGATGACGTCGGGCGAATCTGGTTGCATGAGCTGATTGAGATTAACTATTTTCTAATGGGTGAAATTTAACGCGTCGACCAAATGTGTTCAGCCCCCGATGACCCCGGGAAACAGCCACAACAAGAAGACTGTCATCACGACATAGCGCAGCAACTTGCCGATGGCCATGTAGCCCAGACAGGGCCAAAACGGCAGGCGCAGCCAACCCGCCACCGCGCACAAGGGGTCGCCCACCAAAGGCAACCAACTCAGCAGGCAGGCTTTGGGTCCTAGACGTTCCAACCAATCCAAAGCTTTTAAATGGGTGCTGGAATGGCGGTAGTTGTCCACCACTTGGTGCGAGCCCAGGCCCATAGCCCAGCTCACCGCGCCACCCAAGGTGTTGCCCAAGGTGGCCACGACAATCGCTGGCCAAAACAGATCGGGATTGAGTTTGAGCAAGCCAAACAAAGCGGGTTCAGATCCCAAGGGGAGCAAAGTGGCCGAGACGAAGGACACTAAAAAAAGCGCACCCAAGCCGAATTTCGGCAATGCCAGCAAGTGCAAAAGATGATCGACCCAGAGTTCCATGACTGCTTGCAGTATAGACAGGCAGTGTCAGAGCGTGCGTGCATTTCAATTGCTGAAATTTTGTGCAGCTAGAATGGCCCTCCCGGTGGTCAGGACGTCAGGTCTGCCGCATCTTTTTCATTTTCCAGCGTTGTCTCCAGCATTCATGCAAATCGGTCCTTACCAATTGGCGAACCCTGTGTTTGTTGCCCCAATGGCCGGGGTGACGGACCGCCCCTTTCGCCGGCTGTGCAAGTCGCTGGGTGCGGGGTATGCCGTGAGCGAAATGGTGACCTCGCGACGTGATTTGTGGAACACGCTCAAAACCTCGCGTCGCGCTAACCATGAGGGCGAAGAGGGCCCCATTGCGGTGCAAATTGCGGGCACGGACGCTGCCATGATGGCTGAGGCGGCGCAATACAACATCGCACGTGGCGCGCAGATCATTGACATCAACATGGGGTGCCCGGCCAAGAAGGTGTGCAACAAATGGGCCGGCTCGGCCCTGATGCAAAACGAAGCTTTGGCTTTGGAAATCGTGCAAGCCGTGGTGAGCGCTTGCGCGCCACAGGGCGTTCCGGTGACATTGAAGATGCGCACAGGCTGGAGCGCTGACCACAAGAATGCGGTCTCCTTGGCGCGCGCCTTTGAAGCTGCGGGCGTTCAAATGCTCACGGTGCACGGACGCACCCGAGAACAGGGCTACAAAGGGCAGGCTGAGTACGACACCATCCGGGCTGTGAAAGACGCAGTGCATCTACCGGTGGTGGCTAATGGCGACATCGATTCACCTCACAAGGCGCGCGATGTCTTGGCGTACACCGGCGCTGATGCGGTGATGATCGGGCGCGCCGCGCAGGGGCGTCCCTGGATTTTTCGGGAAGTGGTGCACTTTTTAAGCACCGGTACGCAACTCGCAGCCCCCTTGGTGATGGAGGTCAAACGCCTGTTGTTGGATCACCTGCAGGACCATTACAGCCTGTATGGCCCCGTCACCGGGGTGCGCACGGCGCGCAAACACATTGGCTGGTACGTGGCGACTTTGCCCGGTGCTGCAGGATTCCGTGACCGGATGAATCTTTTAGAAGACGAAACGGCGCAAACACAGGCTGTCGCAGATTTTTTTGACGAATTGAATACGCAAATGGACCGGATGCCTGAATTGCAAAACACGGTGATGTCGGGCGACATGAATGAGACGTTGGAGACGAGCGAATGAGTAAGAAACAAATCGAAGAGTGTGTTCGTGCCAGTCTTGAAGGGTATTTCAAAGACTTGCGTGGCATTGAGCCCGATGGCTTGTACGACATGATGGTCCATGTGTTGGAAAAGCCTTTGCTGGAGGTGGTGATGCAGCAGGCCGATCAGAACCAGTCGCGCGCTGCCCTCTGGCTGGGACTGAACCGCAACACCTTGCGCAAGAAACTGCTCGATCACAAACTCATTAAATAGGCCGCCTCATGAATGCACTGATTTCTGTTTCCGACAAGACGGGTGTCTTGGACTTCGCCAAGGCGCTGCATGCGCAGGGCATCAAGCTGCTTTCTACCGGCGGCACTGCCAAGTTGCTGGCCGATGCGGGTTTGCCGGTGACTGAGGTCGCCGCACTCACCGGTTTTCCTGAGATGCTGGACGGACGTGTCAAAACCCTGCATCCCAAGGTGCATGGGGGTTTGCTGGCACGGCGCGATATGCCGGCACACATGGCCGCCTTGGCTCAGCACGGTATTGACATGATCGACCTGCTGGTGGTGAACCTCTACCCGTTTGAGGCCACGGTGGCCAAGCCCGGCTGCACGCTGGAAGACGCGATTGAAAATATCGATATCGGCGGCCCGGCCATGGTGCGCAGCGCGGCCAAGAACTGGAAGGATGTGGCGGTGCTCACCGATGCCTCGCAATACGCAGGGGTGATCGCCGAGCTTCAAGCGGGCGGCATCTCCCAGAAAACCAAATTTGCCTTGAGCGTGGCCGCTTTCAACCGCATCAGCCAGTACGACGGCGCTATCAGCAACTACCTCTCGTCCATCGAGTTCGAGGCGGGGGCTTCGGTGCCCGTGCGCACGGCCTTTGCGACACAAGCCAACAGCCAGTTCACTAAGTTGCAGGACTTGCGCTATGGCGAGAACCCGCACCAAGCGGCGGCGTTTTACAGTGACCTGCACCCGGCCCCTGGGTCTTTGGTGACAGCGGTGCAATTGCAAGGCAAGGAGCTGAGTTACAACAACATCGCCGATGCCGATGCCGCATGGGAATGCGTCAAGAGCTTTGATGCCCCGGCGTGTGTGATCGTCAAGCATGCCAACCCCTGCGGCGTGGCCGTGGGCCAAGATGCGCTGACCTCCTACAGCAAGGCCTTCCAGACTGATCCCACCAGCGCGTTCGGCGGCATCATCGCTTTTAACCGCACCGTGGATTTGGCCGCTGCACAAGTCGTGAGTAAACAATTCGTGGAAGTGCTGATGGCGCCCGACTACACGCCTGAGGCCTTGGAGGTGTTCAAGAGCAAAGCCAATGTGCGGGTCTTGAAAATTGCTTTGCCCACCGATGTGCGAGTAAGCCGCAATACCCAGGATATCAAGCGCATCGGCTCGGGCTTGCTGATTCAAACCGCTGATAACCACGAACTGAACTTGAGCGACCTCAAAGTTGTGACCCAATTGCATCCCACGAATCAGCAATTGCAAGACCTGCTGTTTGCATGGAAAGTGGCCAAGTTCGTCAAGAGCAATGCCATCGTGTTTTGCAAAGATGGCATGACCATGGGGGTGGGCGCCGGGCAGATGAGCCGGCTTGATTCGGCTCGCATTGCCAGCATCAAGGCCGAGCATGCCAATTTGTCACTCCAGGACACGGTCGTTGCCAGTGACGCCTTCTTTCCGTTCCGCGATGGACTCGATGTGGTGGTGGACGCCGGTGCACGGTGCGTGATCCAGCCCGGCGGCTCCATGCGTGATCAGGAAGTGATTGACGCGGCCAACGAGCGGGGTGTGGCCATGGTGTTCAGCGGCGTTCGCCACTTTCGACACTGAAAAGCTCTTGCAAAAACCGGCGCAAGCCGGCGTTCTTAATCCCTCAGCGACTCCAAGCCATGCCGCGCCACAGCTGCCACTGTGGCCCCCAAGTCGTCGGCCGCTCGTGCGCTTAGTCTTTGATTTGGGCGAAAACTTCGCGGGCCACGGCCACGGTGTTGGCAATGTCGGCCTCCGTGTGAGACGCACTGACAAAGCCCGCCTCATACAGTGCAGGCGCGATGTAGACGCCTCGATCCAGCAAGCCGTGGAAGAGTTTGTTGAATTTGGCGTTGTCTGTTTTCATGACGGTTGCGTAGTTCTGCGGCAATTGCGACATCAGGAAAAAGCCAAACATGCCGCCTTCGCTGTCTGCGCTGAAGGCCACGCCATGTTCATCGGCTGCCGCCTTCAGGCCCGTCACGAGTTGGCGGGTTTTTTGTGCCAGGCCTTCATAAAACCCGGGCTTGCGGATTTCTCGCAAGGTGGCCAACCCGCAAGCCGTGGCGACCGGGTTGCCCGACAGGGTGCCTGCCTGGTAGACCGGACCCAGTGGCGCCATTTGTTCCATGATCGCGCGCGGACCGCCAAAGGCGGCCAGCGGCATGCCCCCGCCAATCACTTTGCCCAACACCGTGAGGTCGGGGATAAATCCTGGAATGGCTTGGGCATAAAGGCTTTGCGCGCTGCCCAGAGCCACGCGAAAGCCGGTCATGACTTCATCGAACACCAACAACGAACCGTACTGGGTACACAGCTCGCGGCAACGCTTCATGAAGGGCACCGAGGCGCGCACAAAATTCATGTTGCCTGCAATCGGCTCGATCATCACGCAAGCTAATTCTTTGCCATGCAGGGCAAAAGCCTCTTCCAGTTGCTGCACATTGTTGTATTCCAGCACCAAGGTGTGCTGGACGACCTCGGGGGGGACGCCGGCGCTGGTGGGATTGCCAAACGTAGCCAAGCCTGAGCCGGCTTTGACCAGCAGCGCATCGGCGTGTCCGTGGTAGCAGCCTTCAAACTTGATGAACTTGCTGCGACCGGTGGCGCCACGGGCTAAGCGAAGGGCGCTCATGCCCGCCTCAGTGCCAGAGCTCACCAGGCGCACCATGTCCATTGAGGGCATGACGCTCAAAATTTCTTCAGCCAACTCAATTTCACGTTCGGTGGGGGCGCCAAATGAGAAGCCCTCCAGCACGGCGTTTTGCACGGCCTGCACAACGGCTGGGTGACCGTGACCCAGGATCATGGGCCCCCAAGAACCAATGTAATCGGTATAGCGTTTGTCGTTGGCATCCCAGAAATAGGCGCCTTGTGCACGCTTAACAAAGCGTGGGGTGCCACCCACAGCGCGAAAAGCGCGTACGGGCGAGTTCACCCCGCCGGGGATCACGCGCTTGGCGCGTTCAAACAAGGTGTCGTTCAGGTCAATGTTGTGTGTCATGGGGTGGGAGGTCAAAAGGGGCACTGAGGGCATCGTTCAATTCGTCGCTATTGTCGTCCGTCTCGGGCTGTGCCCAGAACAAGCGGTCTGGAATGACATGGCCCATACCGGGTCTAAAACCACTGTCTAGACACCGGTCTAGATAACTGAGTGACTCCGTGAAGGCGTCGCCCATATCGCAACCGCTGGCCAGTAACGCCGCTAAGCAGGCTGACAAGGTATCCCCTGCGCCTGAAAAAACCGCTTCGATTCGCTCAAATTTCTCCGATGCAACGACCACTTGTGGCGTTGCCAAAACATTTTCAATGAATTGATGGGGTGATGGCATGCCGGTGACGACGGTATAGGCCACCCCCATTTCACCGGCAGCGCGTGCAATGTCGCGTGCGGTAGGTTGGCGCTCTGAATTCCAATCGGGTAGCAGCCAGCGCCACAAGGTGCTGTGGTTACCCACTAGAACAGTTGTTTGAGGAAGGATCAACTCATGAAAAGCATCCAAATACAAGTCCGTTTGGATTTCACTCCACCAAGACAAATTCGGCATGTAAGCCACGAGGGGAACGTCTGGGTAATCCGAAGCAATCTCAGCAATGCTGCTCAAATTTTCTGCTGACCCAGCGAACCCCACCTTGATGATTTGCACTGGCACGTCTTCCAACAAAGTCCGGGCTTGTTCAGCGACAGCTTCTTCATCAAAGCAAAAATGATCAAAAATTTCCGCAGTATCGCGAGCGTAGCAACCCGTCACAACGGGTAAGGCGTGTCCGCCCACAGAGGCAATGGTTAGGGCATCGCAGGACAGTCCACCCGCAGCGCAGGGGTCATTTGCATTGAAGACTAAGACGCATGGGAGCGGTGAATCGTTTTGACCGAGTTCAGTTGTAACAGGTGGTGTCATAGGGTCCAATCAAGCCTTCGTCAGGCAGAATAACGTAAATTGTTTGGGTAGTCCGAGCAGGTGCCGAAATCAGCTTTGTACAATGACAAATTTTGAGGCTGAGTAAGCAGTGATTGATAACAAAACTTGGATGTGTTTAATCTGTGGCTGGATCTATGACGAGGCCGCTGGAGACCCCGACAGTGGTATCCAACCCGGAACCCTTTGGGCTGATGTGCCGATGAACTGGATTTGTCCGGAATGTGGCGCAAGAAAAGAAGATTTCGAAATGGTTCAGATCTGACGCAATAGCCATAAAAAAGCATTGCGCCAATAGCCGGAAAATTCAGAAGGGAAGTTCGGTGAGTCTTCAAGGCGCTATTCTGAAGATCCTTGTGATCGACGACAGCAACACCATCCGGCGTAGTGCTGAAATTTTTCTCAAGCAAGGTGGCTATGACGTTGCGCTCGCAGAGGATGGCTTCGACGCGCTCGCAAAAATCAACGACTATGAGCCACAGCTCATTTTTTGTGACATTCTGATGCCGCGTCTCGATGGGTATCAAACTTGCGCGATCATCAAGCGCAATCAAAAATTTCACGCAGTGCCTGTAGTCATGCTGTCCTCCAAGGATGGCGTTTTTGATAAGGCGCGTGGGCGAATGGTGGGAGCACAGGACTACCTGACCAAACCGTTTACTAAAGATCAACTGTTGCAGGCCGTGCAGCAATTTGGTGTGGTTTCTTGAGGAGTGATAAATGCCCATTCATAAAGTGCTGGTGATAGACGATTCCAAAACGGAATTAATGTATATCTCCGATGTATTACAAAAAAACGGAATGGTTGTCAAAACAGCTGAAGGCGCAGAAGAAGCCATGCGTCGGCTTGCAGAAGACCGCCCTGATCTGATCCTCATGGATGTGGTGATGCCTGGACAAAACGGCTTTCAGCTCACACGTAGCCTTTCACGCTCTCCCGAATATGCTGATATTCCAATACTGCTGTGCACCAGCAAGGATCTGGAGACAGATCGCGTTTGGGGCATGCGTCAAGGGGCTCGTGACTACATCACCAAACCCGTATCGCCTCAACTATTGATTGAAAAAATCAAGGCGTTGGGCTGATGGGTATGGCCAACCGTGAAGTCTTGAGGGCCTTGCAAGGTCGGCTCGCGGATCGTTTACAGGCCTCCAAGTCAGAAGGTTTTTCAGTGTCTTGGCTGGCGGTCAAGGCGGCCGGTTTAAATTATTTGTTTCCCCTCTCTCAATCTGGAGAGATTTTTCCTTTGCCAGCTTTGCAGTTGGTTCCCTATACTCAAAATTGGTTTTTGGGGGTTGCGAACCTACGTGGCGGTTTGCACGGCGTGGTGGACTTGGCCGCTTTCCTGGACCCAAACGTCTCGTTCTCTCGCGGTTATTCCATGTCAGCGAATGCGAGTGTGATTTCATTCAATTCGGAATTGGAATTGAACTGCGCATTGAAAGTCGACTCTCTCGCAGGCCTTCGTCATGCAGATAATTTTTCAGCATCGCACGAAGTCGCGCCGAACGCCCCTGCTTTTTTTGGGCATTCATACCAAGATCAAGAAGGTCAAAATTGGCAGGAAGTCAACCTCCAATTATTGGCACGTCATCCGCAATTCTTAAGCATCAACGCTTAAGCCTTGAATTCAGGGACCCCAATATGCCTAACGTTGAAAACATAAAACCTCGTTTCGATCAAAAAGTTGGCGATACAAGCGAGGGTGGTGAATTTCCAATGACGAGTCTCCAAGAAATTGAAGACCATCCCAGTGTTCTTGATGATTCTGGTGCTGAGCTTAATGATGATTTTTTGACTATCCCGGTTTTAGGCCGAAGGACACTGCTGCAGCACCAAAGGATTCTGGGCTTACTCATCATATTGTCTTTGGTGGTGTTGGCATTCGTAGCCTTTAGGTCTTTGGGCGGTTCAGAACAAGCGGCCCAACAAGTCAGTGCAACGGGGCAGTCATTAGTCCAGTCACAGCGTCTGGCTAAATCGGTTTCGCAAGCGATGTTGGGTGTCCCGGAAGCTTTCAAGGAAGTAAAAGAGAGCTCTGACCTGCTGTCAAAGATAATGGCGGGCCTAAAGTCTGGCGATGGTCAGCTTCACTTGGCGCCTTTGTCGGCGGACTTGCAAGCCGAGGTTGAAAAGCTCTTGATCGTCGTGCAGAGATCGCAGAAAAACTCTGCACTGATTTTGTCTCAAGAAAAGAGTTTGACAAATGTTGGAGCCGCACTTCGATTCATAAATAAACAATCCTCCGAGCTTCTTGAACTTGCAGAATCAATCGCCGCATTGAAAATGCAACAAAATTCTCCAGCAATTGAAATTTCTGCTGCTGGTCAGCTCGTCATGCTGACACAACGAATCGGAAAATCATCCAACGAATTTTTGACGGCTGAAGGTGTCGGTCCAGAATCGGTATTTGATTTGGGTAAGGACCTCAACTCGTTCAGAGAAATTGCGCTGGGTCTTTTGGATGGCAATTCCGAACTCCGCTTAAGTGGCACCAAAAATGTTCAAACTCGAGAGCAGTTGTTGTCACTTATCAAGCTGTATGAGCAAATGCGCCTGCAAGCAGCAGCAATATTAGGTAACTTACAGAGCTTGGTATCCGCAAGAAACGCGCAGCAAAGCATTGTGGCAGACAGCGAACCTTTGCGTAGGGAATTAGAGTCCATGCAATCTAAGCTGACTGACAACACGGGTTTAGGTACTGTTTCGCTGATCACGCTGATTTTGACAGCCGGTTTTTCACTGTTATGTGCTGCCGCCTTCGCGCGCGTGCAGTTGCTCGACAGCCGCAAGCGGCAGACCCTTGCCGAGGTTCAGCGCACAGAGGCAACGCGTCAGCAGCAGGAATCTAAGCGCGTCAATGATGCAAACCAAGCCGCAATTTTGCGATTGATGAATGAATTGCAAACAGTCGCAGAAGGTGACTTGACGCAAGAAGCCACTGTGACTGAAGACATCACAGGTGCTATTGCCGACTCGGTGAATTACACCGTGGAAGAGTTGCGCTTGCTTGTGGGTAACGTGCAAAAAACAGCTTCTCGTGTATCGCAAACTACAGCAATTGTGGATCAAACCTCGACTGAACTTTTGGCGGCCTCAAATGAGCAGCTGACTGAAATTCGAGAGACGGGGCGTTCAGTGCTGGACATGTCAAGTCGAATAAATGTCGTATCAGTCCAAGCCCAGGAATCTGCGACCGTGGCTCGCCAATCCTTGGTGGCTGCGGAAGCGGGGCTTTTGGCTGTGCAGGATGCCATCGGGGGCATGAATACCATTCGAGACCAAATTCAAGAAACTTCCAAGCGCATCAAGCGTCTGGGGGAATCATCACAAGAGATTGGCGAAATTACAGAGCTCATCTCGGATATCACCGAGCAGACCAATGTACTGGCATTAAACGCCGCCATTCAAGCGGCGTCCGCAGGGGAGGCTGGTCGAGGATTTTCTGTGGTGGCCGAGGAGGTTCAGCGATTGGCCGAAAGGTCTGCAGATGCTACGCGGCAAATTTCTACTTTGGTACGAGCGATTCAATCCGATACCCAGGATGCCGTGGCTGCGATGGAGCGGTCTACCAAGGGTGTGGTTGAAGGAGCCCGACTGTCTGACAATGCAGGCACTGCTTTGACTCAGATCGACCAGGTTTCAAGGCGTCTTGCAGATTTGATTGAACAAATCTCCAGCGCCGCCTCGCGTGAGGCCACCTTAGCTAACGGTGTGGCAGATAACATTCAGCATATTTTTGCGGTGACGGAGCAAGCGGGCAAAGGAACTCGCGCGACAGCGGCTCAAGTCAGGGAGCTTTCCCGAATTGCAGACGAATTGAGACAATCTGTCGCACGCTTCAAAATTTCGTGAATGAAGTTGCGCAATTTCCAACCTTAATTCCACATGCAAGCCAATACGTCTTCCGGAACTCCGCAGGCCCTTGAAGTTGGCGACTTAGGTCCTTTGGCATGGGTCTTTGAAGAAATTCGAAAATCTTTAGGCGTCGCAAGTAAATCGATCCGACGCTTCATGCGCGATGCGAATAGTTCGCGGGAAGCCGGATTGAGTGAACTAGATACAACACCTTTGCGGATGGCTGGCCAGCAACTTCACCAAGCAGTTGGTGCCCTAGAGATGGTGGGTATGCCCATGCCTGCAAAATTATTAATAGGTATGGAGGCTTTGGTTCAAAAAATCATTCAATCTCCTGAATGGTGTACGCCCGACAATGCGCAAAAAATCGAAGTGTGCGGTTTCTCGTTGCTTGAGTATTTGCAGGGCGCATTGCGTGGAAAAACGGTGTCCCCCGTTGCGTTGTTTCCCCAGTACAGAGATGTTCAATTGGTTTTGAATACCCCCCGTGTTCACCCTGCTGATTTGTTTGACGTTTCGGTGAGCAGGGTGGAGCTGAACACGCCAAGCTGCACTCGTGAACTTAATTATGCAAATGAAGTCCGTACGCAAATGGACGCAGCCTTCCTCAAAATGGTTCAAAGTGGCAGTGAACAGGCTGCCAAAGAACTCAGCGACATCAGCCTGGGTCTGGCCGCCACTCAATCGGAATTGGCAGCTCGTGACTTTTGGAAAATTTCTGCTGCCTTTTTTGAAGCCTTGAGCCAAAAAATGCTGCCCATGGACGTCTACGTCAAAAATACTGCACTCAAAATCTTGATGCAATACGTTGCGATGTCTCGTGCCAATTCAGAGGTCTCGCAAAACACCCTCCGCGAGTTGCTTTTTTATTGTGCCCAAGCGGTCGGTGTGAATGAAGCAGAATCGCCCGTCTTGATGACGGTGAGGCTTGCCTATGGCTTTGACCGATGGCAACGAGTGGAATACGAAACCAGACAATTTGGACGTGTGGAGCCGGCCATTCTTCAAAAAGTTCGCAAGTATATTTCTGCGGCAACCGAAACATGGTCAGCTTATTCTGGCGGTGATCTCAATCGATTGCGTCAAGTTAAAGATCAGTTCCAGCAAGTCACGCAGTCCATTGTTTCCATCCATCCAGAGCATCAAAAGCTAGCTCAGAGTCTCAATAATGCGATTAACCAAGCTACGAGCATTGGACAACCGCCGAGCACACCTATTGCCATGGAGGTCGCAACGGCGATTTTGTACCTTGAGACTGCCTACGATGACATAGATCCGACAGATTCGAGAATGAATGAGCGGGGCCTTCGCCTGGCCAAACGCCTCGACCATGTGGTCTCTGGGGGGCAGCCCAGACCCCTGGAGTCGTGGATGGAGGATTTGTACCGCCGAGTCAGTGATCGTCAGACCATGGGCAGTGTGGTGGATGAGTTGCGATCTGACTTACTTGAAATTGAAAAATCCTTGGATCAGTTTTTTCGACAGCCTGCTGACAAGCAAACACTGCAAACTATTCCGGAAAAATTTTCTCAAATGCGTGGCGTGTTGTCGGTGCTTGGACTTGATCAAGCCTCACTTGCTGCTTTGCGCTTGCGCGAACAGGTAGATCGCCTGCTAATTGACGACTCATTAGAAGATGGTGGGAAGGCGCTTATTTTTGAAAAAATGGGGAACAGTGTTGGCGCATTAGGATTTTTCATTGACATGCTGAGTTATCAGCGTTCTTTGGCTAAGCATTTGTTTGTGTACGATGAAAAGCAGGCCGAATTCAGGCCCTTGATGGGGCGAGACAAGCTGGCCCTCCAATCAAATCGTGTTGATTGGATGCCTTCACCCTCACCCTCACCCGCTGTAGTTAAGCCGATTCACAAGAGCGCACAATCGCAGGAGACGCGCGATCCTCGTACTGACGAAGAGGAAGCTGCCGAATTAAAAGAAGTTTTCCTCCAAGAAGCCCGAGAGGTCATTGGCGGTGGTTATGAGGCTCTCAAAGAATTGCAGGTGGAGCCCACAAATTTTGACCAATACGCGCGACTGAGACGGGCGTTTCACTCGATCAAAGGGAGCTCACGCATGGTGGGCTTGCTGGAGCTCGGTGAAGCTGCTTGGGCTGTAGAGCAGCTCTTGAACCTTCATTTGGCTGAGCCACTTTCAGATCTCGACGCATTGGCAGCTTTCTGTACGCAGTCGCTAAACGACTTTACCCAGTGGATTAAAGATATATCGAGTGCAGAGGATGTCAATTGGCGCGCTGAGCCTTTCAGAGTTGCTGCCGATGAGCTGCGTTTGAATCAGTCCCGAGCACCGGTTCCAGCGCCTAAAGAACCAAGCGCCCCAGTACATCACGCCGAGACTTCGTACAGAGTGTTTGACGTACTTACAAGTTTTCAATCGACGCAGCACATTGATTTTTCAGCAACTCAACACCAACAGCCAGAGGTCACAAACACCTTGCTGATGCCGTCGCTAGAAGTTGCCTCCCCGTCTGAGCCAGTGTTGGATATTTCGCCAGCACTTGAAGTGAACATCGATCAGATCAAGGTCATTGGGGACTTGAAGGTCAGTGCCCGTCTGTACAACGTCTACCTCAATGAAGCGGACGAGTGGTCCAGACAGTTGCAGGCATCTCTGCAGGAATGGTCGCTTGAATTTCACCAGCCCATCTCTGACGACTGTATTGCCTGGGCGCATTCACTCGCAGGAAGTTCTGCCACGGTCGGCTTCATGGCTTTGTCAGAAATAGCTCGTGCTTTGGAGCACGCCTTACAGCATCTCCAATTGCAGGGTCATGGCCAAGCGGAGCAGGCTCGTATTCTGGTTGATACTGCTGAGCATATGCGGCATTTGTTACATCAGTTTGCCGCTGGTTTTCTCAAAAATGCGGATGAGGGCTTGCTCAACGCCTTGGATGAAATATCCAACAGCGAATTCGCGTCTTCCTTTGATCCAAATGACAGTTTAGGGTCTGATCAGGTCCCAATAGATGAAGCCACTTCAGTCTTGGAACCAGAGCTCACTACAGAAGCGAAAAAACAGCAGCCCGCTCGTCTTTACCAGATCGACGACATCGTTGAAGTCGAGGATGCAATTGACCCTGACTTGTTGCCCATTTTTGTTGAAGAAGCGCGTGAATTGCTGCCACAACTCGCTGAAAGTTTGAGGCTTTGGTCAGAAGATGCGGCCAACGCCCAAGCACGTTTGGACAGCCTGCGTGTATTGCACACCCTTAAAGGTAGCTCTCGATTGGCAGGTGCCATGCGTATGGGTGAATTAATTCACCGCATGGAGTCCTCCATAGAGCAACTGGGGTATGAGGACGTGCAGACTGCGCAGCTCGCGCCGTTGCTGCACAGTTTTGATGATATTCAAAATGTCTTTGAATCTTTGTACGCATTGCAAATCGGTTCTGAGGCATCTTCTTTGAGCGCTCAAATTACTGAGCACAAAGTGGATGTCCTTCAACCGGCGGGGTTGCCGCCGTTGGAGCGCGCTTTCTCTTTAGCTGACGCTACACCACCTTCGGTTCGGACTTCGTCGACAGGCCAGACGGTGCGTGTACGCACGCAATTATTGGACCGCCTGTTAAACCAAGCAGGCGAAGTTATGATCTCGCGCGCTCGGCTAGACGCAAGGCTGCACCAATTGCAGAATTCTCTGGACGATATGACGGGCAACTTGGATAAGTTGCGAAGTCAATTAAGGGACATTGAGCTTCAGTCTGAAACCCAAATGCAATCGCGCATGGCTTTGTCAAAAGACACGGACCAAGCCTTTGACCCACTCGAATTTGACCGATTTACCCGGGTTCAAGAGCTCACGCGAATGATGGCGGAGTCTGTCAACGATGTGGGTACCGTCCAGCGTAATTTATTACGCACCCTAGACAGCACAGAAGATGACCTGGTCATCCAGGCGCGACAAGCGCGGGAATTACAGCAAGACTTGTTGCGCACCCGTATGGTGGAGTTTGACAGCATTGCCGAGCGACTCTACGCGGTGGTTCGTCAAGCTAGCAAAGACAGCGGCAAACAAGTTCGACTGGACATTCAAGGTGGACGCCTTGAAGTTGACAGAGGTGTTTTGGACCGCATGTCGCCGTCGTTTGAACATTTGTTGCGCAATGCGGTAGCCCATGGTGTTGAAGACCCGCTGGTTCGCGACTCATTGGGAAAACCAATAGTCGGCGCTATCACGATGGATGTTCAGCATGAAGGAAACGATGTGTCTGTTTCTTTCCGCGACGATGGCGCTGGCCTGGATCTGCAACGCATTCGCCAGAAAGCTTTGGCTTTGGGCTTGGTCGGTGAGCAGCAAGAAGTGTCTGATGAACAGGCGGCGAATCTGATTTTTCTGCCCGGTTTTACGACTGCATCCAGCTTGACGGAGTTGTCGGGTCGGGGCATCGGCATGGATGTCGTGCGTTCAGAAGTGGCTTCATTGGGTGGACGTATTGAAACATCCACCCAAGTCGGATTAGGTACACATTTCAGACTTATTTTGCCGCTGACAACCGCAGTCACGCAGGTGTTGATGCTGCGTTTTGACGGTCTCTCTGTAGGCGTGCCTGCTAATTTGGTTGTAGTTGTTTTGCGCATCCCTCTCAAGGAAATTCGGCAGGCCTACGAAACCGGAATGTTGGAGCAAGACGGAGAGCAACTGCCCTTTTACTGGGCCGGGGCATTGTTGCAAGCATCTGCACGCAGTCGCGAAATAGAAGAATCTACGCTGCCTGTTGTCATCATTCGCAGTGCGGGCCAGCGGGTAGCCATTCACGTGGATGACGTCCAAGGTAACCAAGAGGTTGTTGTCAAGCATTTGGGGCCGCAGCTTTCGCGCCTGGCCGGATTGACGGGTATGTCAGTTTTGGCTTCGGGTGCTGTGGTCTTGATCTATAACTTTGTGGCCATGGCGCATGTGTACGGACAGGCGGCAACGGCTTTGCAAGCGGGTGGGTCCAACGAACATGGACCGCTACAAGCCAGAATGTTGACGCAAAAGTCTGTCATCGATGAGGAAGCCGAAGACCCTAATGCCCCTTTGATTTTGGTCGTAGACGATTCCATTACGGTACGCCGTGTCACTCAGCGACTGCTCAAGCGGGAGGCCTACCGGGTCGCGCTGGCCACAGATGGCGTTCAGGCCATGGAGCGGCTTGCACAAGAAAAGCCGGCACTGGTGTTGACGGACATTGAAATGCCGCGAATGGATGGGTTCGATCTGGTGGGGAAAATCCGTAACGATCCTCGGTGGGCTGACTTACCCGTCATCATGATCACCTCCCGCATGGCTGAAAAACACCGCGAACATGCCCAAGAGCTTGGCGTGAACCATTACTTGGGCAAACCTTACTCTGAAGATGAATTAGTAGGCCTCGTTAAGGGCTATTGCGACATCACGCCGTTGTCTGCTTGACCACGGCGTACCGCGCCAGCGTCTTGGCACGGGCTTCATCATGCGCCACAACCGGATGCGGGTAATCAGTGCCCAGCGTGACGCCAGCAGCTTGCAGTTCCAACGGGCTTGCGAGCCAGGGAGCGTGAATCAAGGACGAGGGCAAGGCGGCCAATTGGGGTAAATAGCGGCGGATGAATTTTCCCTCTGGGTCAAATTTCTTACTCTGGCTGATGGGGTTGAAGATACGAAAGTAAGGTTGCGCATCGCAGCCGCTGGAGCTCACCCATTGCCAGCCACCGTTGTTGGCCGAGAGGTCAAAATCGTTGAGAAGCCGGGCGAAATACTGCTCGCCCCAGCGCCAGTCGATGCCTAAGTCTTTGACTAAGAAGCTGCCTGCCACCATGCGCAGACGGTTGTGCATGTAGCCGGTTTGGTTGAGCTGGGCCATCGCCGCATCGACCAGGGGATAGCCAGTGCGTCCGTCGCACCAGCTTTGAAAAAGTTTTTGAGCGTGCTCGCCACTCTCCCAGGCAATGGCGTCATAAGCGGGCTTGAAGGCGCCGGTGCTGACATGCGGAAAGTTGGCGAGAATTTGTGCATAAAACTCCCGCCAGATCAGTTCGCTTAGCCAGATGGTTGCACCGGCACTGCCGTGCGCCACACGTTGCAGTGCCAAGTCCACCAATCGCCGGATCGAGACGGTGCCAAATCTCAAATGCACGCCCAGGTAGCTGGGGCCTTTGACAGCTGGAAAATCGCGCGTCACATGGTAGTCGTCCATGCGCTCAAAGAAGTCTTCCAGCAATTGCTGAGCGCCCAGATGGCCGGTGGGGATTTTCAGGGCCTGCAAATTGCTTGGCTCGAATCCGATGTCTTGCAAGGACGGCACCTCACGCGCCAAGCTTTGAGGGCGCTTGGCCAAACCCTGTCCAAGCAGCGTCAGGTCCTCGAACTTGAATGAAAGCGCCTGCACTTGCTGTAGCCAATTGCGCTTGTAGGGCGTGAACACACCGTACGGCGTGCCGGTTTGGGTGAGGATTTCACGGCCTTCAAAAATCACATGGTCCTTGAAGGTGTGGAGTATCTGACCCTGTTGGGCCAGTGATGCCAACACCAGGGCATCGCGGGAAACGGCGTAAGGCTCATAGTCACGCCCCGCAAACACGGCTTGCACTTTCAGGGTTTTGGCCAACGCAGGGATGAGGTCCGCGGCTTTGCCGCACTGAACAATCAGACCGGCCGCGGGTTTGCCTGAGAGCGCACGCAGTGCGATGTCAAGTTCGACAAGCGAGCGCTGTATGAATTCAACGCGGCGGTCTTGGCGGGGCAGTGAATCCAATATGTCGGTATCGAACACAAAGACGGCATAGACCTTCTCGCACTGCTTGAGCGCGGCGCGCAAGGCCATGTTGTCTTCCACCCGCAGGTCTCGCCGGAACCAAACCAGGCCGCTGTTCAGATCTTTGTCCATGTTCACCGTTAAAATCAAAAAATGACCAATGATTCTGCACCCATTAACCTAACGAATCATTTTCTGATTGCCATGCCCGGTCTGGACGATGCGGCTTTTGCCCAAAGCGTCGTTTTTTTGTGTGAACACAACGAACGCGGCGCGCTGGGTCTGGTCATCAACAAACCCAGCGACATTGATCTCAAAGCCCTGTTTGGCAAGGTGGATCTGCCGCTGGGTCGCAAAGATCTGCAAGACGCCCCCGTTTTCCAAGGCGGCCCGGTTCAGACAGAACGCGGTTTTGTGTTGCATGAGTCCATGAATTTGCCAAGCTCGCCCATCAGTGCGACCCCCAACGAGTCGGTCTACGCCTCCACCTTGCTTATTCCCGGGGGGTTGGAGATGACCACTTCCCGCGATGTGCTCGAAGCCTTGGCAAGCGGTGCCGGCCCCAGCCGGGTGTTCGTCACCTTGGGCTATGCCGCCTGGGGCGAAGGCCAGTTGGAGAGCGAAATTGGCGAGAACAGCTGGCTGACTGTCAGCGCGGATCGTTCGGTAATTTTTGATACGCCCGTGGCCCAACGCTATGACAAAGCCCTGGCTTTGTTGGGATTGCAAAGTTGGATGCTGTCGCCTGATGCGGGGCATGCCTGAATGCGCCAGGACGCAAGCGTCTCTGCAGTGCAGGTTGCGCCGCAATTACAGACATTTCTGGCTCTTGACTTTGGCCTCAAACGCACCGGCGTGGCGGTGGGCAACCGATTGCTCAAATCGGCGCAGCCGCAAGCCACCGTCGTGGCCGAGGGTGACGCCCGGTTCGACAAAATTGCCCAGCGGCTGCGCGAGTGGCAGCCCGATGCGTTGGTGGTGGGCGTGCCTTTTCACCCTGACGGGGCTGAGCACGACAATACGCTCAAGGCGCGCCGTTTTGCGCGTCAGCTGCGTGGTCGATTTGGCCTGCCGGTGTTCGAGGTGGATGAGCGCTACAGCACCACCGAAGCTTTGGCCGAAGGCGCCAAGGATGCCGATGCCGGTGCGGCCTGCGTTATTCTTGAGCAGTTTTTAAGGACTTTGTCATGAGTTCAAACCTCCCGCCGGAGCAAAGCGCCAATGCGCCGTCGCCCTCTGGCGCTTTGTTGCTGGATGCGGAAGCCCTGTACCGAGAGCTTCTGAGCGGCGTTCGGGCCCTGTGTGATGCGCACACCCGCTTGGTGGGCGTGACCTCTGGCGGCGCCTGGCTGGCGCAACGCCTGCACCAGGATCTGGGCCTGGCCGATGAAGCCGGCTTCATCTCCTCGGCCATGCACCGCGATGACTTTTCAAAGCGTGGCTTGTCATCCGGTGGCCAAACCCTGCTGCCCTTTGAAGTCAACGACGCCCACATCATCGTGATCGACGACGTGCTCTACACCGGACGCACCATCCGCGCGGTGATCAACGAACTGTTTGACTACGGCCGCCCGGCCAGTATCCGCCTGGCGGTGATGGTTGACCGGGGCGGACGTGAGCTGCCGATCCAGGCCAACTTTGCAGCCGCCCGCGTGACCTTGCCCGCCAGCCAGTCGCTGACGCTGGCGCGCGATGACCGTGGCGTCTACACCTTCAAGCTGGAAGCCCAATGACCATGCTGTACAAACGCAACCCGCAACTCAACAAAAACGGCGAGCTCATCCACCTGCTCTCCACCGAAGGATTGTCCAAGGACATCCTCACGCACATTTTGGACACGGCCGCCAATTTCGTGAGCGTGAGTGACCGCGAGGTGAAGAAAGTGCCGCTTCTGCGCGGCAAGAGCGTGTTCAACCTGTTTTTCGAAAACTCCACCCGCACCCGCACCACCTTCGAGATTGCGGCCACGCGTTTGAGTGCCGACGTCATCAACCTGGACATCGCCCGCTCCTCGGCTGCCAAAGGCGAATCGCTGCTGGACACCATCGCGAACCTGAGCGCCATGGCCGCCGACCTGTTTGTGGTGCGGCACAGTGAATCCGGTGCGCCCTACCTGATCGCCCAGCATGTGGCGCCGCATGTGCACGTCATCAACGCGGGTGACGGGCGGCATGCCCACCCCACCCAAGGTCTGCTGGACATGTACACCATCCGGCACTACAAGAAAGATTTCTCCAACCTCACCGTGGCCATCGTGGGCGATGTGCTGCACTCGCGCGTGGCGCGCTCGGACATCCATGCCCTGACCACCCTGGGTTGCGCTGAAGTGCGTGTCGTCGGCCCCAAAACCCTGGTGCCGTCCGACATGGCGCCCATGGGCGTGCGCGTGTGCCACACGCTGGAGGAAGGCATTCGCGGCTGCGACGTGGTCATCATG
>CANGMW010000011.1 GCA_947454695.1 Comamonadaceae bacterium
AATCGGCGAGAGTCTGTGGAACTTCGACTCCAGTGAAGCCTACTGGCGTGCCTTTGCAGCAGGTCTGGGCAACACCTTGCGGGTGGCACTCCTGGGCATCGTGCTGACCACGCTCTTAGGCACGCTGCTGGGCGTGGGCCGTTTTTCGCGCAGCATCCTGGTGCGTGGCTTATGCAGCGCGTATGTGGAAGTGTTCCGCAACATCCCGCTGCTGCTGCAATTGCTGATGTGGTACCTGCTCTTCACCGAGCTCTTGCCGGGCATTGACGCGGCCTGGCAGGCCGGGCCTTTTTTCCTGAGCAAAGGCGGGCTGAACTTTCCCATTCTGGGGGTGTCGGTTTGGGACGGCTTGAGTGGCAGCGCGCCGTGGGTCGTGGACTGGCCCGTTAAAGGCGAGTTTTCGGTGGAGCACGGCGGCGCACTCACGCCTGAATTTTTAGCCTTGCTCCTGGGCCTGACGGTCTACACCGCCGCCTTTGTGGCGGAGGTGGTGCGCGCCGGCATTCAGTCCGTGGCCAAAGGTCAGCAAGAAGCGGCGGCCGCGCTGGGCCTGCGCCGTGCGCTAAGCCTGCGTCTGGTCGTGCTGCCCCAAGCCCTGCGCGCCATCATCCCGCCAATGACCAACCAGTACCTGAACCTCACGAAAAACTCCTCACTCGCCGTGGCGATTGGCTACCCCGACCTGCTCTCGATTGCCAACACCGCGATCAATCAGACCGGGCGCGCGCTGGAATGCATCTCGGTGGTGATGGCGGTGTACCTGTGCACGTCGCTGGTCACATCGTTTTTGATGAACCACTTCAACCAGCGCGCGGCGCTCAAGTCGCGGTGAGCCGATGAACACGCCACACGCTTTCATCGCCGCACGAGCCGCCCCGCCCCGTCCCCGCGGTGTGTGGCACAAGTGCCGTGAACATCTGTGGCCGGATGTGCCTACCGGCCTGGCCAGTGCACTGCTGGCGTGCCTGCTGATCAGCCTGGCCGTGCCCCTCGTCGACTGGGCTTTTCTGCGTGCCGTGTGGCAGCCCCAGGTGCAGGACTGCCGCGCCGAACAAGCCGGGGCCTGCTGGGGCGTGGTGGCTGAAAAATTTCGCTTCATCCTCTTGGGTCGTTTCCCTCAGGACGAGTCGTGGCGCGCGCTGAGCGCCACCGGCTTGCTGCTGGGGCTGGTCGCGCTCAGTGCCCTGCGCGCATTGTGGAAAGCCTGGCTGCCGCTCTTGTGGGTGGCGGTGTTGGCCGTGTTTGCCTTGCTGATGGGCGGCGGCATGGCGGGCCTGAGCGCGGTGAGCACCGACCGCTGGGGTGGTTTGCCTTTGACGCTGCTTTTGTCCACCGTGTCCATCGTGCTGGCGTTTCCGCTGGCGGTTCTTGTGGCCTTGGGGCGATGCTCTGAGCTTCCGGCGCTGCGCAGTGTGTGCACGGTGTATGTGGAACTGGTGCGCGGTGTGCCGCTGGTGAGCGTGCTGTTCATGGCCTCGTTTTTATTTCCCTTGTTCATGCCGCAGGGCCTGTCCATCGATGTGCTGGTGCGCGTGCTGGCCGGCATCACGCTGTTTGCAGCGGCCTACATGGCCGAGGTGGTGCGTGCCGGTTTGCAGTCGGTGCCTAAAGGCCAAACGGAAGCGGCCGCCACACTGGGCTTGAATTATTGGCAAACCCAAACCCAAGTGGTCTTGCCGCAAGCGCTCACCATCGTGCTGCCGGGTTTGGTGAACAACGTGATCGGTATTTTCAAAGACACCTCCTTGGTGACCATCGTGAGCCTGTATGAACTCACCGGCTCGCTGTCACTGGCACTGAACTCCGACGCCGACTGGCGCCCGTTCAAGTTAGAGGCTTATGTGTTCATCGCCCTGATTTATTTTGTATTCTGCTTTGCCCTGTCCCGCTACAGCCTGCATGTGGAGCGGCAACGCCTGCAGTCGCAACGTTGATCTATTTCCATTGACCCCATGAGCGACCCCATGAACGACCCCATCATCCGTTTCGAGCGCGTCAACAAATGGTTTGGCCAGGGCCAGCAGGCGCACCATGTACTGCGCGACATTGACTTGTCGGTCGCGAGTGGCGAACGCATCGTGGTCTGCGGCCCCTCGGGCTCGGGCAAATCCACGCTGATCCGTTGCATCAACCGTTTGGAAGAACACCAGAGCGGGCGCTTGTGGGTGGACGGCGTGGAACTGAACGACGACATGCAGGTGGTGGACGCCGTGCGCCGCAAAGTTGGCATGGTGTTTCAGCAGTTCAATTTATTCCCGCACTTGAGCGTGCTGGATAACCTCACGCTCTCGCCGATCTGGGTGGGCAAACTCTCCCAACGCGAAGCACAGGACAAAGCCATGGCGCAACTGGAGCGCGTGCGCATTGCCGACCAGGCGCACAAGTTCCCCCTGCAGCTCTCCGGCGGCCAGCAGCAGCGGGTGGCGATTGCGCGGGCTCTGTGCCTCACACCACAGATCATGCTGTTCGATGAGCCCACCTCGGCGCTGGATCCGGAGATGATCAAGGAAGTGCTGGACGTGATGATCGAACTGGCCGATCAAGGCATGACCATGCTGTGCGTGACCCATGAAATGGGCTTTGCGCGTGCGGCTGCTGACCGAGTCATCTTCATGGACGAGGGGCAGATTGTGGAAGACAGCACGCCTGCGGCCTTCTTCTCGCAAGCCCAACACCCGCGCAGCCGCGAGTTTCTGTCCAAGATTTTGGGGCACTGAAAGGCCCCGCGGTTCTTGCGCATAATCCGCCCCATGAACCCAAGCTTGAGCCCTAGCCTATTCCCCGGTGCCATCACCGATGTCGCCGGGCTGGAGGTGGGCCACTTTACCCATTCGCTGCGCCCCACCGGTTGCTCTGTGGTGCTGGCCCGCGCAGGCGCTGTGGCCGGCGTGGATGTGCGCGGCGCCGCACCCGGCACCCGAGAGACCGATCTGCTCGACCCGGTGAACCTGGTGCAACAGGTGCACGCCATCACCCTCAGTGGCGGCAGTGCCTGGGGGCTGGATGCCGCCAGCGGTGTGATGCGCTGGCTGGAAGAACAAGGCATTGGCCTGCCCACGCCCTACGGCCAAGTGCCGATCGTGCCGGGTGCGGTGTTGTTCGATCTGGGGGTGGGTGACGCCCGCATCCGCCCGGACGCCCAAGCCGGCCATCAGGCTTGTGTGAACGCCAGCGCCCGGGCACCCGCCCAAGGCAGTGTGGGCGTGGGTGCAGGCGCGCTGGTGGGCAAGTTGTTGGGCATGGCGCGCGCCATGAAGGGCGGCGTGGGCAGCGCCTCACTCACCGTCAACGGCGTCACCGTGGGCGCGATGGTCGCCTGCAATGCGGTGGGCGATGTGCGGCACCACGAGACAGGCCAGTGGCTGGCGGGCGCTCGCAACGCCGAGGGCACGGCCCTGATGAACACGCAAGCGGCTTTGCTGCAAGGACAATCGCCCCAAGCCTTGCTGGCCGGCACCAACACGACCATCGGGGTGATTGCCACCAACGCCACGCTCAGCAAAGCGCAAGCCAAGCGACTGGCGCAGGTTGGACACGATGGGCTGGCGCGCACGATCTACCCGGTCCACACCCAACTCGATGGCGACACCCTGTTCGCGCTGGCCACGGGTCAGCACAGCGACGCGCCCGACATGCTGCTGCTTTGTACGCTGGCCGCGGAAGTGACGGCCCGTGCCGTGGTGAATGCGGTGATGAGCGCGCACAGCTTGCAGGTGGGAGCGCAGCACTGGCCTGCTGCCTCGGAGCTGAGTGCAGCGGCTTAATCAACGGCAAACTACAAACGCCGTGTGGGCCAATATCTACGGCAATCAAAATACGCCGGGGTCACTCGGACACTACGCAGAGATAAAAAAGCGCTGTGTCCGCTCGGACTCAACGCAGAAATAAAAAAAAGCGCTGTGTCCGCTCGGACTCAACGCTTTGGGCCCAAGAGCGTGCGCCCTGGCCTTACTTGAGCGCCTTGAAGCGCACGCGGTGCGGCTTGGCGCCCTCTTCACCCAAACGCTTTTTCTTGTCGGCCTCGTACTCCTGGTAGTTGCCGTCGAAGAAGCGCCACTGGCTGTCGCCTTCAGCGGCCAGGATGTGGGTGCAGATGCGGTCCAGGAACCAGCGGTCGTGGCTGATGACCATGATGGAGCCGGCAAACTCGAGCAACGCATCTTCCAGCGCACGCAGGGTCTCCACGTCCAAGTCGTTGGACGGCTCGTCCAGCAGCAACACGTTGCCGCCGGCAATCAAGGTCTTGGCCAGGTGCAAGCGACCGCGCTCACCGCCGGACAAAGTGCCCACGCGCTTTTGTTGGTCGCCGCCGTTGAAGTTGAAGCGGCCGCAATACGCGCGGCTGGGCATCTGGAATTTGCCCACGGTCAGGATGTCCAGGCCGCCTGAGACATCTTCCCAAACCGTTTTTTCATTCGAGAGGTCATCACGCGTCTGGTCCACAAAGGCCATCTGCACGGTCTTGCCGATGTTCACCTCGCCGCTGTCAGGCGTTTCCTTGCCGGCAATCATTTTGAACAGCGTGGACTTGCCCGCGCCGTTGGGGCCGATGATGCCCACAATCGCGCCGGCGGGCACCTTGAAAGTCAGGTTGTCGATGAGCACGCGGTCGCCAAAGGATTTGCTCACACCCTTGAACTCGATGACTTCATTACCCAGGCGCTCGGCCACCGGAATGAAAATCTCCTGGGTCTCGTTGCGCTTTTGGTATTCGAAATCGGACAATTCTTCAAAGCGGGCCAGACGTGCCTTGCTCTTGGCCTGTCGGCCTTTGGGGTTCTGACGCGCCCACTCCAGCTCTTTCTTCATGGCCTTGGTACGGGCGTCTTCGGTCTTTTGCTCCTGCTCCAGACGTGCTTCTTTTTGCTCCAACCACAGCGAGTAGTTGCCCTTGTAGGGGATGCCGTGGCCACGGTCGAGTTCCAAAATCCACTCGGCCGCGTTGTCCAAAAAGTAGCGGTCGTGGGTGATGGCCACCACGGTGCCGGAAAAGCGCGCGAGGAACTGCTCCAGCCAGTCCACCGATTCGGCGTCCAAGTGGTTGGTGGGCTCGTCGAGCAAAAGCATGTCGGGCTTGGAGAGCAGCAAGCGGCACAAGGCCACACGGCGTTTTTCACCGCCGGAGAGTTTGCCGATCACCGCATCCCAGGGCGGCAGGCGCAGGGCGTCGGCAGCGATTTCGAGCTGATGGTCGTCGCCGCCACCGGCCGTGGCGATGATGGCTTCGAGCTGGGCTTGCTCGGCGGCCAGCGCGTCAAAGTCGGCGTTCTCGTCAGCGTAGGCGGCGTAAACCTCTTCCAGACGGGCCTGCGCAGCCTTGGCTTCACCCATGCCGCCTTCAACGGCCTCACGCACGGTCTCGGTGGCCTCGAGTTGCGGCTCCTGCGGCAAGTAGCCGATCTTGAGCCCACTCATGGGAATGGCTTCGCCTTCGAACTCTTTGTCCACGCCGGCCATGATTTTGAGCAGGGTGGATTTACCCGAGCCGTTCAGGCCGAGCACGCCGATCTTGGCGCCGGGGAAAAAGCTCAGGGAAATGTCTTTGAGAATATGGCGCTTGGGCGGCACGATCTTGCCGAGGCGATTCATGGAGAAAACGTATTGAGCCATTGCGGTGATTTTTCTGCGGGTAAAACCCGCATTATCGGTGCTGCGCCCACTGCCTGGCCAGACAGATGATCAAAGTGTCTTGAAATTGGCCTAGCGAGGTGAGCGGTTGTTGCGCAAAGCCACCTGCGCCACTGCGTCCAGCGCGTTGTCCATGACACGGTGGGTGGCCACCACGCGCATCAGACCGGCTTTGCGCAAACGGTCCATGGTGCGTCGTGACATGGAATGGGCCAGTCCCGCCCCGGAAATAAACATGAACAAGGTGCGGTGGGGGCTGGCCCAGCTCATTTGCGCACGCACCCAGTTGCCATGCAGATTGATCTCGACCCAAGCGCCAATCGCCAAGTCCGCCTCATGCCAGTCACCTGGGGTGCTGAGCAGTTGCAAACGCTCGTCCTTGGCATCTAACAAAGCACCTTCGGGTAAATAGCCCGCTTTGTTCACTTCACTGGCCCCCATCCAGACCGCGTCCGCCCCGCCGCTGGCATCTAAGTCAAATGCACTGCCAAAACCGCTTCCAAAGGCACTGCTGTCCAGCGATGCATCGGCGGGGACTGTGCCCAACTCACGCACTTCAATACCGGCGAGTCCATCATCATGGTCCCATGGGCGCGGCGTGGGCGTGGACGTGACGGATTTGAGGTTTGCCGACTTGGATAAGTGGGGAACTTTTGTGCTTGTTTTTTTCGAGTCAGCTGTGATGTCCTGCGTTTCGCCTTGTTGGGCAGCATGGGTTGGCGTGGTGCGCGCGACTGGGTGGGTCGGTGATTTAGCCTGCGCGTCTACTTTGGCTCGCGCCTTGGCTTTGGCTTCTTCAATGGCTTCAAAGGCTTTTTCATGCTGGTGGATCACCGCATCGAAAAAGCGCTGCATGCGGTCTTGCGGGTAATCGATACTGATGAGGCCCTGGCGCAACTTGACCAACAGCTCTGGCACCATCTGGACTAAACGGCTGCGGTTACGACGCGCCAGTCGGACCTGCACGCTCCAGATCAAGTCATCCACCAAAGCCAGATAACCATGAGGATCGGACGCGCCCCCTCGGGCGGCGAGCTGAGACTGCGCCACCACATGCGCCCAAGGGCCTGCCAAGAAACCCTTGATCAACTCGGGCACGCGTTTGTCTTCAAGCCGGTCTTGAAAATCAGCGGCCAATCGATGCGCCAAGAGCGTTCGCTGCTCAGCGTGGATCAGCGCGCGGGCTGCATCTTCTTGGCGCTGACGAAGGATTTTTTCAGACTGTGCCCATGAGGCGTCAAGATTTGCCAAAACTGCACTGAACGCTTGCGCGTCGCCTGCCTTTTGGTTGAGTTGGCGAACTGCTTTGGTCACCACATCGTAGAAAACTTCAAAGCCTTGGTCGCGCTCCGATTGGTAGCGCAGACTCATGTGCGTGATACGGTCCAAAAATTGACGGGCCGGGTGTTTGCGGTCACCAAAAAATCGCAAATCGTTCTGAGCCAGTCGCAGAATCACGGGCTCTAAGATACGAATTTGATCACGCACACTTTGCAGCAATCGCTGATCCTGCATCAGGTTTTCGACCATCAAGTGCGCCACCGCCTCACCCAATTGTTGACTCAACCGGCTGCTGGAGGTGATCTTGGTGTTGACGTTGTCCGAAGCTGCTTGTACAGCGTCTCGGGCTTGAAGATCACTGGGCTTACGTACGACCCCTTCGCTGAGTCGCCGGATCAAGGGCTCCACCATTTTGAGGTCTTCCAGGGCCACCATAGGCGAAGGCACTGTGTGCAAGAAGCCCTCGCCTGAAGGGGAACGGCCGTCATCGAATTCGCCAGTGAGCAATCGCCGAAGTCGGTCAAGCGTCAACAACGTACGACTGACTGAATTTGTTGCTGATTTGCCATCGGATACCAAGCCGCCGGTATCAGACCCTAAGACCATCACCGGCTCTACGCCCATCGAGACGAGCCAATCAGCCAAGTCTTTGTAGAAACCACGCAAGGTGACACCCAAAATGCCCGCGGCAGGTGCGATCAGATTCTGGCGCTCTTCTTCGCTGGGCAGAAATACCACCAGGCATTCGTGCAAGGCACGCGCGAACGACTCAGGGCGCAAGGGATTGAGATGGGGCTGAACGGTCATCCAACCCATCAGCGTGCTCACCAAAGCATTGAGTCGGGGCAACACATCTTCTACGGCCTGGGAGATTTCTTGCTGCGCAATGGCAGCTTCAATGTTGGTGTTGATCTGGGTCTCGTCCAACAACTGCAAGTCTTCAAACCGTACTGAGGTTTGGATCTGCGAATCGTTGGAGGCTCGGTGGTACATGGCCCGTCGCAACGTGGCCGTAAAAGTGTCGCAAACTTCGCTGCCCTTGTCGTTTAAAGCATCCATCATGAGACGCCGGACAACGCGGTGGTTGATCTGTGAGACTTTTGATTTTTCTTGTTGGCTCACCTGGCTCAGCTGCTTGAGCACTTCGTCCATCAACTCGGGGGATTTTTCCAACACCAACTCAAGGCAGTCATTCAAAGTTGGGCGGTCGTTGCCGGGATCATCCGACACGCCAATGCGCCACATTTGAATTTTTTTCATGACTCTCTGCCCTGAATTGAAGTGATCCTTTGCTTCACCAAATATTTTCTCTGTGCTCAAGCGGCTTGACCAGCGATTCCACACACTGTTACCAACACGCGTGGTCAAGCACACGCCGCCTCAGCAAGCCTTTAAAAATGCCAAAAAACGCAATTCGTCTGCGGTGTGCGACAATAGCTCTGTTCCCGGCACACCAGTTGACCGTGACAGCAGCACCTTGCTGCGGGATCTGACCCAAGCGGTCGTTCCCTTTTTTGAACCCCATCTGCCTTTAACTGGCCAGGTCCTTGCGATCTGAACAGGCCGATACCCCAGCGCCTGGAAGGGCGCCTCCTTATGAACTTTGATGAATTGAACCTGGCCTCGGCCATTTTGAAAGCCGTGCACGAGCAAGGCTATGAAACCCCCACAGCCATTCAGGCCCAAGCGATCCCGCTGATCCTGGAAGGCCATGACCTGCTCGGCGGCGCTCAGACCGGCACCGGCAAGACGGCCGCCTTCACGCTGCCCTTGCTGCACCGACTGAGCATGAGCCGCAGCGCCCAAAACAAGTTTGGCGGTACCGGCATTCGCGCTTTGGTGCTCACCCCCACCCGGGAACTGGCCGCGCAGGTCGAAGAGTCTGTGCGCACCTACGGCAAATACCTGCAATTGACCTCCGCCGTGATTTTTGGTGGCGTGGGCATGAACCCGCAAATCGCCCGTGTGAAAAAAGGCGTAGACATTTTGGTGGCCACACCAGGTCGACTGCTGGACCTGCTGCAGCAAGGCGTGCTCGATCTGGGTCAAGTGCAAATCCTGGTGCTGGACGAAGCCGACCGCATGCTGGACATGGGCTTTATCCATGACGTGAAAAAAGTGCTGGCTGTGGTCCCCAAAGAAAAGCAAAGCCTGCTGTTCTCGGCCACCTTCAGCGACGAGATTCGCGACCTGGCCAACACGCTGCTTAAAAATCCGCAAAGCGTGCAGGTCACACCGCGCAACACCACCGTACAGCGCATCACTCAAGTGATTCACCCGGTGGGTCGCGGCAAGAAAAAAGCGCTGCTGGCGCACATCATTCAGGAAAACAACTGGAGCCAGGTGCTGGTGTTCACCCGCACCAAGTTCGGGGCCAATAGCGTGGCTGAATACCTCGAAAAAAATGGCATCACCGCCATGGCACTGCATGGCAACAAAAGTCAAAGCGCACGCACGCAAGCCCTCTCGGGCTTCAAAAGCGGTGAAGTGCGCGCTCTGGTAGCCACCGACATTGCGGCTCGCGGCATTGACATCGACGACTTGCCGCATGTGGTGAACTACGAGATTCCCAACGTGAGCGAAGACTATGTGCACCGCATTGGCCGCACGGGTCGCGCCGGTGCCGATGGCGCAGCCGTCAATCTGGTGTGCCTGGATGAAGAAGGCTTTATGCAGGACATTGAACGCTTCACCAAGCAAAACATCGAGGTCAAGATCGTGGAAGGCTTCGGCGCCGAACCCGGTGAAAAAGCCGAACCGCTGGCTATGGGCCGTCAAACCATCTGGGGCGGTCTGGGTAAACCCCCGAGCCGTGACGTGATGCAAGCCGCAGCCAAAGCTGCGCGCAGCGAAATGATGCAGCGCATCCGTGACAAACCATCTCTCGGTGGCGGTGGCGGTGGCGCAGGTGGCGGCGGCGCACGCAACAAACCACAAGGCAACCCGCGTAATCGTTCGGCTTCAAAGGGGCCGCGTCCGTCGCAAGGCCAGCAACCGCGTTCACACCAGACCGCTGTTGAACAACGCCAAGGCCCGCCGCGCACGCCCACGGGTGGCCAGCCCGACCCGATGCGCACCAGTGTGGACATGATGGCCGATCGCGGTCGCCGAGGTGGTGGTGGTGGCGGCTACGGCGGTGGCGGTGGTAACCGCGGACGCTCCGGTGGCGGCGGCGGCGGTGGACGTGGCAACGGTGGCGGTCCCCGCGGCTCCGGCGGCGGCGGTTACGGCGGTGGCGGTGGCGGGTACGGTGGTGGTGGCCGTTAATCAACCCTGAATTTCACAGCGAACGCTGCGTGTACGATCTGTGCACGCAGCGTTTTTTCATGCGCTGAACACAGGACACTTCATGCGATTCCTCCACACCATGTTGCGCGTTGGCGATCTTCAACGCTCGGTCGATTTCTACACCCGGCTGATGGGTATGCAGTTGCTCAGGACCACCGACCGGCCCGAACAAAAATACAGCCTGGCTTTTTTAGGCTATGCCAGCAATCCGGAACAAGCCGAGTTGGAGTTGACCTACAACTATGGGCAGGATCACTACGACATGGGCAGCGCCTACGGGCACATCGCCATCGGCGTGGCCGACATTTACACCACCTGCGACGCGATTCGCGCGGGCGGCGGCAACATTACCCGTGAAGCGGGCCCGGTCAAAGGGGGCAGCACCTTGATTGCCTTTGTCACCGACCCGGATGGCTACAAGATCGAATTGATTCAACGCGACGACTAAAGCCCCGGCCCGCACAGCCATAGGGCTTAGCGGGCATGCCGGCGCTGCCAAAGTGTGCGGGCGTGCGCGAGGTCTTGCACGGTGTCGATATCGGTCACGCACCCTTCATCGTCCACAGGCAGCAGGGTGGCGCCAAATGCTTTCACGATGCTGGCCGCCCCTTGCTCACCGCGCAAGTCCATGAGCTGCTCAGCACAGCACGCCTCAAAACGAACCGGGTGCCCACGCTGCCCCAGGTAAGTGGGCACCACGACAGGCGCAGCGGGCGCGCGCGCCACGGTCAACAAAGTGTCAGGCTGAATCAGCGGCAGATCGGCCGGCAAAATCAGCCAGCTGCCAGCCCTTGGGTTGGCACGCACCGCCGCTGCAATGCTGTCGCCCATGCCGGGATGGCCGGCGTCTTCCACATGACAAGCCAGCCCGCTGGCACGCACCGCAGCGAGCGTGTGTTGCAGCACGGTGAGTGTGCCCATCATGGCTTGTAGTTTGTGGGTGCTGCCACCCGAGGCCAGAAAGCGCTCGCCTCGGCCGGAGGCCAGCACGATCACCAACGGGGACATAGGATCAGGCAGCCAGCGAGCAGCCGGGTGCGCTGGCGGGCGCCGGGGTCAAGGCGTTTTTAACCTCGATGATTTCGGCCACGATCGACACGGCAATTTCAGCCGGAGTTTTAGCGCCGATGCCCAAGCCCACCGGCCCATGCAAGCGCGACAACTCCTCAACACTCAAATCGAAATGTTCAGCCAGACGCTCTTTGCGGGTGGCCTGGTTGCGGCGTGAACCCAAGGCGCCGACATAAAACGCGGCGGATTTCAGGGCTTCGAGCAGCGCCATGTCGTCCAGCTTGGGGTCATGGGTGAGCGCCACGATGGCGGTGTGCGCATCGGGCATGAGCTCGCGTACCACGTCATCAGGCATGCCCGTCAGGCGTTGCACGCCGTGCATGCCCAAGTTGGTTTCATATTCTTCACGCGGGTCGCAGACCAGCACTTCAAAGTCCAGCATGCCGGCCATTTGCGCGACAGCCTGGGACAACTGACCGGCACCAATCAGCACCAGGCGCCATTTGGGGCCGAATACGGTGGTGAGGGTGGCGCCGTCAAACCGCATGGTCTGGCCGCGACTCGCATCGCTCAAGCTGACCACACCGGTGGATAAATTCAAGGTGCGCGCCACCAGATGATGGTCGGCGGTGCGCTGCAATAACTGCTCAATCCACGCCACCTCTTGCAAAGGCTCGTGCACCAAGCGAAGCGTGCCACCGCAGGGAAGCCCGAAACGTGCGGCCTCGTCTTTGGTGACACCATAAGCAATCATGGAAGGCTTGCTGGCGTCTTGATCGGCAGTGCTGACGGACTTGAAAGCCGCTTTGGTGCGCGCAATCAAGTCATCTTCAACACAACCGCCGGATACAGAGCCGCTGACCACACCGTCATCGCGCACCGCCAGCAAAGCCCCGGGCGGGCGCGGTGCGCTCCCCCAGGTCTCTACGACGGTGACCAAAGTAACGGCGTGGCCGCTGCGCTTCCAATTCAGCGCATCGGCCAGCACCCGAAGATCAAGACTTTCCATTCAAGCATCCTAACCGGGACTTGCCCGGAAATCAGGCTTGTTTAATCGCATTAGCCGTGATCGGCAACTTGCGAATGCGCTTGCCGGTGAGCGAGGCCACAGCGTTGGCCACAGCCGGGCCGATCAAAGCAGTAGCTGGCTCACCGATGCCACCGGGCTTCTCAGTGCTGTTGACCAACACGATGTCCATCACAGGGGACTCGTTCATGCGCACCACCGGGAAGGTGTTGAAGTTGGTTTGCTGAACGCGCCCCTTCTCCAGCGTGATCTCCTGCATGGTGGCCGCACCCAGACCGAACACAATGCCGGACTGGATTTGGGCCTCGACCGTGTCGGGGTTGACCATGTAGCCCAGGTCGGCCGCAACGGACACACGGTGCACGCGGACTTTGCCTTCTTTATCCAGGCTGATCTCTGCAACTTGCGCCATGAAGGTGTCGTAGCCTTCCATCACGGCCACGCCGCGTGCGCGACCTGCTGCCAAAGGCTTGCCCCAGCCGGATTTCTCGGCGGCGAGCTTGAGCACGTTGGCCATGCGGGGCGACTTGCCCAACAGGCTTTGGCGGTAAGCGACCGGGTCCTGACCAGCCGACTTGGCCAACTCGTCAATGAAACTTTCATTGGCAAAGGCGTTGAAGGCATGGCTCACCGAGCGCCAGTAGCCCACACGCAAACCAGCGTCGTGTTTGACCACGTCGTGTTTGGTGGCGGGGATGTCGTAGTAAGCCACGGCCGCTTCGGTCATGAGCGGGTCCTGCACTTCGGCCGGTAAACCGAACACACGGCCCGTGATGGACTGAGAGGTCAAGCGGAAAGTCATGGCCGAAGGCTTGCCATCGGCGCCCATGGCAGCCGCCATGGTGTTGACCGCAGCCGGACGGTAGAAGTCGTGGGTCATGTCGTCTTCACGCGACCACACCAGCTTCACGGGTTTGCCCACGGCTTTGGAGATTTGCGCAGCCTGGATGATGAAGTCGATGTCAATGCGACGACCGAAACCGCCACCCAGGAAGGTGGTTTTCAGCGACACATCTTCAGGCTTCACGCCCACGGCAACAGCGATCGCGCTTTGTGCAGCATCTTGCCATTGGGTCGGGCCAATCAGCTGCACCTTGCCGTTGTTGTAGCTGGCGGTGAAGTTCATGGGCTCCAGCGGCGAGTGCGAGAGCAGCTGGCTCACATACTCGGCACGCACCACATTTTTCGCAGAAGCGATGACCGCATCGGCGTCCCCCACGGCTTTGAGCGGCAAAGGTGTGCCCGTCTTGACCGCGGCGCGCGTGCCTTCGAGCATGTTGGTGTGGGTCAGGTTGGCACCTGCGCCTTCGTCCCAAGTGATGTTCAGCGTCTTGCGAGCCACATTGGCACGCCACCAGCTGTTGGCCACCACGGCCACGCCATCGGGGATCTCGACCACAGCCAACACGCCGGGCATGGATTTGGCCTTGGCCGAGTCCACCGACTTGACCTTGCCACCGATCACCGGGCACTGCTCCAAGGCGGCGTAGACCATGCCGGGGAGTTTGACGTCAATACCGAACTCGGCCGTGCCGTTGGTTTTGGCAGGGGTGTCCAGTCGACGCGTGCGTTTGCCGACGATTTTGAAATCTTTCGGGTCTTTGAGGCTGACTTTCTCAGGCACAGGCAGCTTGGACGCATCTGCCGCCAGCGAGCCGTAAGTGGCTTTCTTGCCCTTGGGGCCGGTCACCATGCCGTTGTCGGCTTTGAGTTCGCTGCGGTCCACATTCCATTTGGCAGCCGCTGCGCTGATCAGCATTTCGCGCACTTGAGCGCCGCCGACGCGCAGTTTTTCCCAGCCGTCACGCACCGAGGTAGAACCACCGGTGAGTTGCGGGCCGCCCAGCAAGGGGTTGCCGTAGAGTTTGGCGTCGGGCGGCGCAATCGCCACTTTGATGCGTTTGATGTCAACGTTGAGCTCTTCAGCAATCAACATCGGCATGGAGGTGTACACACCTTGACCCATTTCGGAACGGGCCGAAATCAAGGTGATGGTGTTGTCGTCGGCGATGTGAACCCAGGCGTTGGGCGTGTGCACGGTACCGGCGGCCTGCAAGGCACCCGGCAAGGCAAAGCCCATGAGCAAACCGCCCGTGGTCATCGAAGAGGTTTTGAGAAAGTCGCGGCGTGAAGTGGTCATGGCGTGTCTCCTCAAGCTTTACGCATGGTTGCAGCCGCATCTTTGATGGCAGCCTTGATTCGGGGGTAGGTGCCGCAGCGGCAGATGTTGCCACTCATCGCGGCATCAATGTCTGCATCGGACGGGCTTTTGTTTTTTTCCAGCAAGGCAGCAGCGCTCATGAGCTGGCCGGACTGGCAGTAGCCGCACTGGGGCACATCGTGCTTGATCCAGGCTTGTTGCAAGGGGTGCGAGTTGTCTTTGGACAAGCTCTCCACCGTGGCCACGTCTTTGCCAGCCACTGCGGACAGCGGCGTGCCGCACGAGCGGACTGCCACGCCGTTGACGTGAACCGTGCAAGCGCCGCACAACTGCGCGCCGCAACCGAATTTGGTGCCGGTCAGACCCAGCTCATCACGCAACACCCACAGCATGGGGGTGTCGGGCTCGGCCTTGGCGTTGACCGCCTTGCCATTCACGTTTAATTTGACGCTCATCAAAAGTCTCCTACGTAGGTTGGGGTAGCTAACTCAACAAATTCAACTTGGGATCTTAGTGGAGCCCCTCGCAAGCTATATTCGGGTTAGTCCCAAGTTTCGAGTTATTTTTAGAAAACGGCGACACCATCCTTCGTCCCGCACCGAGCCAACCTATGAATTCCATTGCCAATCTCCGTAAGAGCTATGAGCGCGCGGAACTCAACGAAGAAGCTTCGCACGCCGACCCGATGGCGCAGTTCGTCCAATGGCTGAACGAAGCCATTGCCGCGCAGGTGCCCGAGCCCAACGCGATGACGCTGGCCACGGTGGGCAGCGATTTGCGACCGTCCACCCGCGTGGTGCTCATCAAAGGCTATGACGAACGTGGCATTGTCTGGTACACCAACTACGACAGCCACAAAGGCCGCGAACTTGCCGGCAACCCGTTTGCCGCACTGCAGTTTCACTGGGTTGAGTTGGAGCGCGTGGTTCGCATTGAAGGACGGGTTGAGAAAATCAGCGCGCAAGAAAGCGACGACTACTTTCACAGCCGGCCGCTGGACTCGCGCATTGGCGCCTGGGCCAGCCCGCAAAGCGAAGTGATCGCCAGCCGGGGCGTGTTGGTCACCAATGCGGCCCGCTATGCCGCCCAGTTTTTGTTGAAACCCCCGCGCCCACCGCACTGGGGGGGCTACCGGCTCATTCCCGATGCGTGGCAATTCTGGCAAGGCCGCCCCAGCCGTTTGCATGACCGACTTCGTTACACCCCGAGCGAACAAGGGTGGATCCGCGAGCGGCTGGCTCCTTAAACACCCTGACGCCCTGTCACCCTTAAGGGGCAAACCCTGATTCTTTTTTTCAGGTGCGACCCTAAGATGCGCTTCTTCGAAACCCACATCCACAAAGGGAGACACCATGAAAATTTCTCATTGGCTCAAAATGTCCGCCGCCCTCAGCGCGGCTTTGCTGCTGAGCGCCACCGGCCATGCGCAATCAGCGCCTGAAGGCAAAACCGAATTGCTCTGGCTGGGTCAAGCCAGTTTCCGCATCAAGTCGCCTGGCGGCAAAGTCATCGTGGTCGACCCCTGGCTCAGCGGCGGCCCCAAGACACCCGCCCCTTACAAAACCGACTTGTCGGCCCTGGGCAAGGTCGATGTGCTCTTGGTCACCCATGCGCACGTAGACCACATTGGGGACGCGCCTGCCATTGCCAAACTCAACAACACCAAGCTGTATGGCCCGGCCGACATGGTCACGCCGCTCATCACGCTGGGGCTGATCCCCGCAGAGCTGGGTCACCGCTTTAACAAAACCGGCAGCGTCAAGCCCGCCCCCGGCATCAAAGTGACCGCCGTGGCCGCCGAACATTCTTCCTTGCTCGTCTGGAAAAACCCGGCCACCGACAAGATGGAATCGCACCCCGCCGGTGAACCGGTGGGCTACATCATCGAGATGGAAAACGGTTTCAAGATCTGGCACATGGGCGATACCGGTTTGTTTGGCGACATGAAGTTCATCAGCGAACACTACAAGCCTGACCTCGTGCTCATGCCCATCGGCGGCAATTTCACCATGGGCCCGGAAGACGCGGCCTTCGCCGTGAAAACCTGGATCAAACCCAAAAACGTGATCCCGATGCACTACAACTCCAACCCCCTCACCCCCGGCACGGTGGCGGAGTTCCAGGCTGCCATGCAAGGCAGCACCGGCACGCGGATTGTGCCGATGACCGAAGGTCAAAAAGTCGAGTTCTAAAAGCTCAGCTGCAAACCGAGCTTGAGACTGCGCCCGGGCAAGGGCGACTTGCCCGGCGCGGTCTGCGTCAAAATGGAGCTGGCTGAATAGGCCAGCGCATCGCCCGCGTTGTCCAAACGGGCATACCACAGCAGCTGGTTTTTTCCCACACGGTCGCGCCAGGTCATGGCGGCATGCCACAAGGTGTAGCCGTCAACGGCCAATTGCCCTGGCGGTACCCGGTCTTGCGCGGCCCATTGGTCAACGCCTAGGCGCGCACTCAGATCCCCGCGGGTCCACAGCACCGTGGCCCCGGTACGCATGGGCGCGATACGCGGCAAGGGCTGGCCGGTGCTCTGGTCATCTGCCTGCACCCGGTCCCAGCGCCAGGCCAGGTCCAGGGTTTGCGCGCCATCGAGCAAGCGCTGTTGACCGTTGAGCTCCAGCCCCACAAAACGCGCCTGCACCTGGGTGTAGGTGTACTCGGGCACGGGCGCGGCCAGGTTGCTGGCTTGCAAGCTGATGAAGTTGCTGAATTGATTCACGAAGGCCTGAACGCTGGCCGAATGGGCGCCCTGCTTCCAGCTCAGGCCCACATCCGCGTTGGTGGCGCGTTCCACGTCGAGCTTGTCAGACCCGATTTCATAACTGTGGGTGGCCACATGCACGCCATGGGCAAACAACTCATAGTCTTTGGGCGCACGCTCGCTTGAGGACACATTGGCATTAACTTGCCAGCGGGGCGCTACCGGCCAGACCACGCCCACAGCGAAATTGCTCGGCGTGAAATTGCGTGTGGCCGGCACAAAGCGCGGCAGTTGCGGGTTGCCTAATGAAGCCACTTGCACGGCGCCTAGTCGGGCGCCAAAGTTCAATTGCCCCCAAGACAAACCGAGTGACTCATTGGCAAAGAGCGCACTTTGCGCAGTGCGGCTGTAAGGCGCAAAGGCTTCTTGTCCATCCGCAGAGAAACGGTTGTCCTCCAGTTGCACACCCAGGACGCCACTCAGACGACCCCACGGGGTGTGCCGGGCTTGCAAGCGCATATCCTGCCCTTCGCTTTTAAACACCGTGCCGGGCGTTCCTGCGTTGAGCTCCACGTGCTGGTAATCGCTGCGACTGAACTGGGCTTTGAGACTTTGCACAGGTCCGCTCAAATCGCGCACCTCGCCTTCAATGGCCAGGCGGCTGCTGTGCATGTCGATGGTCACCTCGTCTTCGGCGACCGTCCCGTACCGGCTGCCATAGTTGGACACCGAGGCGCCCAGATAACCTCGGTCGAAAAACAGCGAGCCGCCCAAGGCGCCGCCGAAGGCTTCACTGGCGGAATTACAAATACTGCGCTGGGTGGAAGTCACACCCCCGCGCGTGCAGATCAGCGAGACGGGCACCGCCACGTCGCGGGTATTGCGCGACATGGCATCGGCATGCAAGGCGTACTGCTGGTTGCCGGTCTCCAGCAAGACCGCACCGCTTTGCTCCCGGTTGCCGCTGGCCAGCCCCACGTCCGTCTTACCGGTCACACCACCTTGGGCATCGAACAAGGGTTCGCGCGGGATGCGGTTGTCCACCACATTGATCACCGTGCCTGCAGCCGAGCCACCGTATTGCAAGGCAGCCGGCCCCCGCAGCACCTCGATGCGCTCCACCGTGAGCGGGTCAATGGCCACCGCGTGGTCGTAGCTCAGCCCCGAGACATCGTTGCTGGCGCCCCCGTTGTTGACGATGCGCAAACGGTCGCCGTCCTGGCCGCGCACAATCGGTCGGCTGGCATTGGGGCCAAAGTAGGTGCTGCTCACGCCCGGCGTGCCGTCCAAGGTTTCGCCCAGGGAGGATTTGGCGCGCAAGAGCAACTCAGGGCCGCTGTATTGCGCTGCTGGTGCATCGGGCGATGCAGCACCGGTGACGGTAACCGGCGCCAGTGTGGTGGTGGTTTGCGCCTCCACAGGGGCTGCGTATACGCCCCCCAGCAGGGAGCCGCATAACGCCATTCGACGAACAATTTGCATGATCAATTCCTTGAATTCAAAAACCAGCGACGGCGCGCTGCGCGCATCGCCAAAGTAACGGTTTAGAAATTCAAAGGAGGACCACGTGCTGTCACCAGCACAGCGCCGGGCGTGTGGCAGTGCGCGACGGGAGATGCTAAGAACGTTGCAAAGACTTGAGCAGCCCACAACAAGGGAGCCGCCGTGAGGACATCAGACACGCCGAATTGGTCGTAGAGCCGGCAGTCTGGGTCCGACTTTGCGGGCGTGGCCACATGGGCCAGAACCCCGGTTGGCGTACTCAGGGCGGGCTCAGCTGCATCGCGCGCCACAGCGCCGAAAGCTGGGGAGGCTTCAACTTTGGCCCTCCCTTGGATGACGGGACTTGTTAGCGCCGAAGTCTGCAGTGCCTTGTGAACCTGCACTCCCGCCAACGCAGGCACCGGCACATGCACGACGCGGTGCACCATGCCCAGCCACTGCGAACACAGCAGGGCCAGCACGAGCACACACGCCAGCACTTGCGCAGCGTGGCGCGTGGGACGGGCAGTGCGGGTCAGCTGGGCGTGCATAAGTCGTGAGTGTGCCTGAAGTCCATCTGTGCCTGTCGTGCGACCGCGCTGGCAGCGCGCAGGCTCAATTCAGCAGGCTCGCGAATTGTTGTCGGAATTTAGCCACTTTGGGGCCGACCACGAACGAGCAGTAGCCCTGATTGGGGTGCTGCTCGTAATAGTCCTGGTGGTAATCCTCGGCGGCCCAATAGTTGGTCAGCGGCAGCACTTCGGTCACCAAAGGTGCATCGAACAGCCGGGATGCCGTGATGTCGGCGATGAGGGCTTGCGCGGTTTGCGCCTGTTCGGGACTTGAGAAATAAATCCCGCTGCGGTACTGCGTCCCCACGTCGTTGCCCTGGCGGTTCAGCGTGGTGGGGTCATGGATGGCAAAAAAGATGGACAGAATCTGGTGCAAGCTGATCTGCGAGGGATCAAGGGTCAGCCGCACCACTTCGTTGTGCCCGGTCGTGCCGCTGCACACCTGCTCATAACTGGGGCGCTGCACATGGCCGTTGCAATAGCCGCTTTCCACATCCAGCACGCCGCGCACCCGCACATAAACGGCTTCGGTACACCAAAAGCAGCCACCGCCCAGGGTGATGATTTCAGAGGCTTGGGTCATCGTGGGTTCCACATCGTTCAACAAGTGAGGCTGTGATCTTACTGGTGTGCGCGATGGCCCCATTGCCTTGACGCCATAGCGGTGGCCGGTTACATTAATAACCAATCAGTCATTAAAAATCTTGATCTCCAAACTCCTGTCTGACACCTGCGCCACGGTGCGCACCAAGCACGCGCGCCGCAAGGAAGCCCGCCCGGGCGAACTGTTGGCGGCCGCACTGGAATTGTTTGTCGAAAAAGGCTTTGCCGCCACCAAGGCGGAAGAAGTCGCGCGCCGCGCCGGGGTGTCCAAGGGCACCTTGTTTCTGTATTTCGCCAGCAAAGAAGAGCTCTTCAAGGCCGTGGTGCGTGAAAACATTGCCGAGCGTTTCCCCCAATGGAATGCCGAGCTCGAAGCCTACAGCGGCAGCTCGGCCGAACTGCTGCGCTACAGCATGCAGCAATGGTGGGCCCGCGTGGGTTCCACCAAAGCCGCGGGACTGGCCAAGCTGATGATGAGCGAGGCCAGCAACTTCCCTGACTTGGCCGCCTTCTACCAACGTGAAGTGATCCAGCCCGGCCATGAACTGATCCGGCGCATCCTGCAGCGCGGCGTGGACAAGGGTGAATTCCGCGGTATCGACATGCAATACGGCGTGTACATCGTGCTCGCGCCCATGATCTTCATGATGACGTGGCAGCCGGCGATGGGCGCAAGTTTGAGTCCCAATGACACTTTGGATCCGCAAAAATACCTCGACGCGCAGGTCGATGCCCTTTTATTGGGGCTTTGCCGAACAGACCGCCCGCACACGACGTGACACATTTGAGCAAGCAAGGGAAAAGGAAACAACAATGAAACGATGGTTGAAATGGGGCGCAATCGCCCTGGTGGTGGTGCTGTTGGCCCTGGGAGTATTGCGCGCCCTCTCCAACCGCAGTGCACAACAAAAGTCATTGACCGCACCGGTGGCGCAATCGGTGGTGGAACTGGCCGCGACCGATGTGGTGCGGGTCCAGTCGCGCGAGTTGTCGCAAGGCCTGGCCATATCCGGCGCGCTCAAGGCTATCAACTCAGCGGTCGTGAAGGCCCGTGTGGCGGGTGAGTTGCAAGGCCTCCTGGTGCGTGAGGGCGACAGCGTCCAAGCCGGGCAAGTGCTGGCCAAAGTGGACCCGACCGAATACTTGGCGCGCCTGCGCCAAGCGCAGGAGCAAGCCGATGCCGCCAAGTCGCAAATTGAAATTGCACAACGGCAATACGACAACAACAACGCGCTGGTGAATCAGGGCTTCATTTCCAAAACGGCGCTGGACACGTCTGCCAGCACGCTGCTGGGTGCGCAAGCCACCTATAAAGCAGCGCTGGCCGCCATGGATGTGGCCAAGAAAGCCGTGGACGACTGTGTGCTGCGCGCGCCCCTGAGCGGGCAAGTGTCGCAGCGGCTGGCCCAGCCCGGCGAGCGTGTGTCGGTGGACGCACGCATTGTGGAAGTGCTGGACTTGAGCAGCATGGAGGTAGAGGCCGTTTTGAGTGCTGCGGAATCGGTCAACGTGCAGGTGGGCCAGCAAGCGTTACTGAAAATTGAAGGGACCCCGCAAGCGGTGACGGCTCGTGTGGTGCGTGTCAGCCCCAGCACGCAAGTGGGTAACCGCAGCGTCTTGGCCTATTTGCGCATTGAAAAACCAGTGGGCTTGCGACAAGGTTTGTTTGCCGAAGGTAGTTTGAACATCGGGCACGGATCGGGCCTGGTGGTGCCTTTGAATACGGTGCGTACCGACAAACCAGCCCCCTATGTGCAAGTGGTTGAGAACCATGTCGTCGTGCACAAACCCGTCAGCACCGGCATCCGCGGCGAGGCAGCTGGCCAGGCGCTGGTGGTGATCCAAGGATTACCCGAGAACACGGTGGTCATCAGCGGCCTTTTAGGCACTTTGCGTGAAGGCACCCAGGTGCGCTTTACCGCCAGTAACAATGC